>JAYGCN010000255.1:0-17851 GCA_046583315.1 Candidatus Hydrogenedentota bacterium | reverse complement strand
TTTGTATATGCCCTATAACGCGCCGCATTCGCCGTTGCAGGCACCGAAGGAATACTACGATCGCCTTGGGCATATCGAGGACCACAAGACGCGTGTCTATACGGCGATGATCGAGTCGTTGGACGATGGTATCGGACGTATTCTGGAGGCGCTGCGCGAGGATGGGTTGGAGGTGAATACACTGGTGATTTTCACGAGCGATCATGGCGCGGCGTCGTATACGCGTATCCCGGATCGCAATCTTCCGTTTCGGGGATACAAGTCGACGTATTATCAGGGCGGGGTCGTAGTGCCATTTCTGATTCGGTGGCCGGGACACATTGAGGCGGGCGGGGTGTCCAATGTGCCGATTAGTTTGCTGGACCTCTTTCCCACTATCGCGGCGACAGTGAATGCGCCGTTGCCGGGAGATCGCACTCTGGATGGTCGCGACTTGTGGCCAATCATTCGCGGGGAACATACGGGGACGCTGCACGAAGCGATCGTGTGGCGTAGTGGGAACTACAAAGCGATACGTGTGGGTGATTACCGTCTGCAGATCGACGGCACGGCGAAGGCATCCTATCTTTACAATGTCAAAGATGACATTGGTGAAACGATCAACCTTGCGGTGGAGATGCCGGGGAAGTTTGCGGAGCTGACGAATATTCTGGAGCACGCGGAACGGGATTTTGTCGACCCGAGCTGGCCGACGCCTGTGTACGTACGCATTCCCCTGGACATTGAATCTGAGGACCGCTCGCTGGATAAGGACTTTGTCTGGTTTCCGTTGTAGCGTTGCGCGTACCCCTCCTCGGTAGGATGTATAGCATCCGATGAAAAGTAAGCCTTCTCGCGTTGAAGCGCATCAAACAAATCAACATATCGAAAGTTCATCCCAAACGCCTTTTCTCGAGGACATCTGCATAGGCCTTGAGCATGGTATTCCGTGCATTGACCTCCGAATCAGGGGCGCCAAAACCATGTTCAACCGGTAAGGGTGACAATAGGATGACTTCTCTATTTTCTGTTGCAATGGCTGACACCAGACGATCCAACTCATCGGCGAAGCCGCCAAGCCCTGCCTCACCCGCAAAAGATTCGTTGAATCCATAGGCAATGAATAGATGTGTAGGAGCGAGCAACTCCACGTGGTCCACCAATCGCCTAAACCCTTGAGTCGCAGTGCCGAATCGGGATCCACGCCGTCCGCTTGTTCGCGCCAGTCCCCCTACGGTGTCACAACTCCATCCAATATTCCGATAACGTACATCCTGTTCAGGCCAACACAACGAGAGGGCCGTCTCGACATACCCATAGTATCGTGCACGCTCGAAAAATGCATTACCAAGAAACACAACGCGATCTCCCGTTTCAATGGAGAACGGCGCCGTGTCCGGACGCTGCGCAATGGTCAGTATATCCGGCTTGGGAGAAGTGCCCGCTGGCGCGGCGTGCCTCATATCTTCCGAGCTTGCCAACGACGCCGTCGCGAGAGTGCAGACGATTCCACATAATAATGTTCTAAATATCATTGTTTCGTAGATTCCCAGTGCTGCAAGAAGTTATCGGGCACTACACTTTTTCTGGAACAGTGTATGTCGCTCGGTAATCTCGCTTCACCATTGCGTTCGCCGCTTCATTGCCGATGAACTGTTCGGTTTCCGCATCAAACTCAAGGCGCTGCCCCTGTACGCGCGAAGCGATGTTCCCCGCATGGGCCATCACGGCACTCCGGTGCCCTTCTTCTATATCGGCATTGGGGCGCTTGCGCGTCCGAATACAATCCGCAAAATTCGCGCGATGTTCTGGGTCTGCCATTCGACCATACTCACTGGCCACGACCTTCCCGGTATGATCCACCGCATGCCATCCCCCGCCATGGCGTCCGAGCACCATACGCCCGTCGGTGCCATAAAACTCTATACGCGTCGCGCTCAATGACCAATCGGGAAACTGATCTGAATTTCGGATCTCGGTTGGGGTCTTGCGCATGTACTTCGCCCATTGTGTGAGTTCCCAAGTCATGATCAGGTCACCAAAATCGTAAACCACACTTTGAGTATCAAATACGCCACGGTCATCATTCAGACCGTGGTTGTTGCCGTAGCCGGACACATACTTCGGGTACTCTTTTCCAGCCATCCAGCGAGCAATATCCATCTGGTGAACACCGTCGTCAGCTAGATCGCCTCCAGAATACTCCCAGTGCATGTGCCAATTCCCATGGAAGTGTCCGCGATTAAACGGGCGTTTCGGTGCTGGCCCCAAATACATATCATAGTCGACGCCTTTAGGCGTTTTCGTATCCCTTGGGATGTGGAATGCCCCGCCGGGCTCCATCCCAAACACTTTGACGTAGACCAGCTTGCCAATATTTCCTTCATCAATGTACTGCTTGGCTTCTTTCACATACGAGGCGCTCCGGTTCTGTGTACCGACCTGCATGACGCGATCATACTTGCGCGCGGCCTCGACCATTTTGCGTCCCTCCCAGATATTGTGAGAGGGGGGCTTTTCGACATACACATCTTTACCGGCCTGGCATGCCCAGATCGCAGCGAGTGCATGCCAGTGATCCGGGGTGGATACGATTACGGCATCCACATCCTTATCGTCGAGCGCCTCGCGAAAATCTTGTAACACCTTGGGCGCCTTGCCCTGGGCGGCTTCCACCTGCTCCGGGAATCCTGAGATCTGATTCAGATCGACATCGCAGCAATACTTCATCTCGACTCCATCGAGGCGGGCAAACTCACGACCGACAGCCTTTCCCCGTCCGCCCGTTCCAATTTGTGCGAAGACAATTTTGTCGTTCGCCGCATAGGCACGACTCGACAGGGGATTCGCCGCAATAAATGCCGACACGCCGAGGGTCGTTTTTATGCTCGTGGTCAAGAATTTTCTTCGGTTAATCATGGCCTGGTCTCTCTTTCCAGTTATTGAATGATAAATCCACTGTAGCATACGGCAAAATACTATGCTACGGTGTAGAACAGAAGCCAAAGGAGATTCCGTTTCATGATTCGCCCAATGAAGTGCCTTATGTTTTGCGCCGCTATTATCCCTCTTCTCTCCTCCATTTCCTCGACCGCAGAAATGCTTACCCTACCCGCGCAGCATCAAGTCAAAGGGAGCGGCGGCGTATATCGGCTTGAGCAGAAAACACTCGAGTGGGAAGCCAGCGAAACCGCCATTATTGTGTGCGACATGTGGGACAAGCATTGGTGTGCTGGCGCGACGGGGCGCGTCGCCGAAATGGCACCGACCATGGAAGCGGTATTGAAAAATGCGCGCGACAAGGGCGTAATAATCATTCATGCGCCCAGCGACACGCTCGGATTCTACGAAGATTCTCCGCAGCGGCAACGTGCCAAAGAAGCCAAGCATAAAAAGATGCCTTCCCGAAATGGATGGCGGCACATCCAGGACGAAGAAGGTCCGCTCCCCATTGATGACTCCGACGGCGGATGCGATGACCAGCCGGCCTGCAAGAATTACAAGGCCTGGACTCGGCAAATCGACATCCTCACCATCGCGCCCGAAGACTACATCAGCGCGGTCGGACAGGAAGTCTACAACATCCTGGAAGCCAACCATCGCGACAACGTCATCATTATGGGCGTACACACCAACATGTGCGTTCTCGGACGCCCGTTTTCCATCCGGGCCAACGTGAGCAACGGCAAAAACGTCGTTCTTATGAAAGACATGACCGACTCCATGTACAACTCCCGGATGGCCCCCTTCGTTCCTCATTTTCGCGGCACGGAACTGGTCACGGAACACATCGAACGACATTGGGCTCCCACCATCACGAGCACGGCCTTCACGGGTAAGACCCCCTTTCGATTTGCAGACGACCCCCGCAAGCATGCGGTGTTTCTGATTCACGAAGATGAATACGACACGAAACATACGTTGCCCGAATATGCGCAATCCGAATTAGTCGATGAACTCGGCTGGAAATGCACGTACCTCTTCGGCGACGGGCTCCACAACATCCCGAACACCGAAGCTATCGCACAAGCCGACCTACTCTTCATCTCCGTGCGCCGCCAAGTGCTGCCCAAAGCCCAACTCGAATTCATCAAAGCCCACATCGAATCCGGAAAACCGATCGTCGCTATCCGTACCGCCAGCCACGCCTTCTCCTCACGAAGCAAGAGCCCCGCCGCGGGTCTGGAGTGGCCCGAGTTCGACCACGATGTGCTCGGCGGCAATTACCATAATCACTACGGCAACAAATCTCCTGACAGTCCCCGTACCTACATCTGGTCCACGCCCGAAGTAGAATCTCACCCCATCCTCGCCGGCATCAGTCCAGATAAACGCATCACCACTTCCTGGCTCTACAAAGTGAATCCACTGACCGAATCCGCCACCCCTATTATGTGGGGACAAATCGAAGGTCATCCCCCCGAACCCGTGGCCTGGACCAATATCAACGCCTACAAAGGCCGTGTCTTCTACACCTCACTCGGCCACCCCGACGACTTCGCCTCCCCCGATTTCCGGAAAATGCTGACCAACAGCATGCAGTGGGTACTCAAGAAGTAGAAATGTGTTAGGGTGATAAAAATGTCGTCAAGCGCAATTCTTGATGAATATATTTGGGGGAGATTTATCCAAACAATACTATAAATTTATCGACCGAAGCTTTGAAACCGTCTTCGTAGGATCCGTTGCCGGGGTGGTAGACGCTTTCCAGTGAGATGGCGCCATCGTATTTGTCTTCTTTGAGGCTGCGGACGATGTCTTCGAGATAGGGTGCCATATCGCCTTCGCCAACGGGGCAGATTTTGACGTGAGCACCGGGGATGTCGATGTAGGAATCCTTGATGTGCAGATGGCCCAAGTAGCCGCCACGGAGTGCGTCGTATCCTGCAGGAAAGGACTGCTCGTTGCAGTAAAGCGAGTTGCAAGGATCCCAGAGGATTTGCAGGTGTTTGGTATCGAGCTCGTCGATGAGCTTGTGGCCTAACTTGCAGGACGTTATCATGGCGTTGTTGCCAGTCTCTACGACGAGCGGCATGTCTTCTTTTTCCGCGAGTTCCACCACGGGCTTGAGTAAGCTGACCAGTTTGGGCCAGGCGGCCGTATTGGCGTTCCATTGCTCAGCTCCATTTTCGCCGAAGAGAATCATTTCTTTGCGGAAACTCATGATACGCACGAGAGGACTTCCGAAGGCTTTGGCCATGTCAATGCAGCGTTTGGTGGAGGCCATGTGTTTCTCGTGGTTCTCGTCGCCAATCTCGGTATCCATCACGCTCAGGCCCACGAAGTTGTGGCGGGAGATGCAGGATACTTTTACGCCATATTTATCGATGAGACCAAGTGCGCGACCCATTTCGTCGTCGTCGAGATCGCCGACTTCTTTGTCCCACAAGTATTGCAACTCGGCATATTCAAGGCCTGCATCGGTCATGACTTGCAGGGCATGTTCAAAATCGCGGCTGATGCCGTCTGTAATTACACCTAGTTTTGCCATTTTTCTATTCTCCTAAAATCGGGAAATCGATTCCCGTGTATTTGTTAATCTACCATTTCACTTCGGTGTCGCAAATATCTTCGAGGACTTTGACGCAGGTCCAGTTGTCTTCATCGGGGAACTTCGAAATCCCGGACTGGAAGAGTTGGAATGCCGCGGCCGTGGCAAATAGCGGTACACCGTTCTCGCGGGCCATATCAATGCTGATACCGAGGTCTTTGTACATGGTGGCAATCTGACTGCCGGTGTCTTTGAACTTGCGATCGAGGATCAACTGGGAACAGTTTTGGAATAGACCGCAGTTGATGCCGCTGGCACTGAAGACTTCGTAGAGCGTCTTACCTTCGACGCCGGATTTAGAAGCGAGCACCATCGATTCGAAGATGCCGGCGAAAACGGTTCCGATCATCGCTTGCAAGGATGCCTTTACCGTTTGCCCTTGGCCTACGGTTTCGCCAACGTGGAAGATGACTTTGGAGATGGAGTCGAGTACGTCGCGGTTGGCCTCGAGTACTTCGGTGTTTCCAGAGGCCATGATGGTGAGTTGGCCGTCCTCAGCACCGGGTTTTCCGCCGCTGACGGGGGTGTCGAGGAGTCCCACGCCTGCTGCTACCACGGGTTCGATGAATTCGGCAATTTCGGAGGGCTTGATGGTGGCGGAGATAATGATCGTCGTACCCGGTTGTGCGCCTGCGAGGATACCGTCTTCGCCAAGGATGACTTGTTTCACTTGATTGCCGTTGAGCACCATGATGAAGATGGTGTCGCAGGTTTCTCCGAGTTCTTTACAGGATGCCGCACGAGAACCGCCCGCCGATTCGAGTTCTGCGAGTCGGGTCTCACTCAGGTCATATCCTTTTACATCAAAACCACCTTTGAGAATGTTCTTGGACATGCCAGAGCCCATATCCCCGAGGCCCACAAAACCGATCGTCTTCATAGTTCTTTTCTCCTGTTGTTGTATCCATCGCTGGACAATACATGTCGGTGTACGCCGACATAATTAGCGTTTTGTAACTACTCTCCCATAAACAATTCTGGCAACCACATCACCAGATCCGGGAAGAAAATACACAAAATCATGGTGAACACATTGGCGGCGAGAAAGGGAAGAGCACCAATAAAGATCTTCCCGATACCCAAGTGCGAAATCGCTGAGCAGACATTGAGGCAATTACCGACGGGGGGCGTACACGCACCCACCGCGAGCCCTGAAACCAACACTATGCCGAAATGGACGGGGGAAATTCCCAAGTCCACGGCAGACGGCAAGAATATCGGCGTGAGTAGTAAAATAGCAGGACTCACGTCAATAAACGTCCCGAAAATCAATACGATCGACGCGAAAATTAGCATGAACGACACGGAGCCAAGATCAAGATCATCCAAAAATGCCGAAAGGGCTTCGGGCAGATGCTCCAAGGCCAATACAAAAATATAGATCTGCGATAAGGCGATGATGATCATGATCTTGGAGCTGACCAATACGGTATTCCTCACACACTTCCAGAAAGCAGGCCATTTCAGCTTTCGCGTGAAAGCGAAGCCGATCACCGCCGCGTACAGTACAGCAATGGCGGAGGACTCGGTCGGCGTCGCCACGCCAAAAACTACGATCCCCACAATAAGGACGGGCATAAGCAAGACATAAGCTGAAAAAAACGTCTCCTTCGCAATCTCACCCAGCGGCGGTCGGATGTCCTCCTTGGGGTAGTTATGCCGACGGGCCAGAAAGATCGTGATCATGAACTGAAACAGCCCTATCATGATGCCCGGAATCATCCCGCCAAGGAAGAGCTGTCTCACGGACTCCTGAGCGACGATGGCGTAGAGTACTACCGGAATGGACGGAGGAATAATCATCCCCATGGTCGAGGAAGCCACCGTAATGCCCGCAGCAAACTGTCGTGGATAGCCGCGTTTTTCCATCTCCGGAATCAAAATAGAGCCGATGGAAGCGGTATCCGATGTGGAGGATCCGGAGATGCCCCCGAAGATCATTGACGCGCCGACATTGACCAAGCCGAGGCCGCCGCGGAGGCGCCCGACAAACATCATACAGAAGTTAAGCAATCGCGCGGTGATTCCCGATTCGTTCATCAGGAAACCCATCAAAATAAACAGTGGTAATGCGATCAACGTATAGGAATTGAAACCGAAGAACATGCGCTGCGGTAAAATCTGCATCATCTCGGGGTGGTAAACGGCGAAATACAGGAGAGACGAAATACCAATGGAGTAAGCAATCGGGATCCCAAGGAACAACAGAACAACAAGACTCAGGAGTAAGATTGTCATGAACGCCCCTTAGTCTTCCTGGGTCCAGGGAACGCCCAACTCTTCGTCCCCCCAAACGCCCAAGTAAAATTTGATGATGCAGAATAGTGCCGACGCGCCGGTTCCTATGGGGATGGCAATTTGAGACGTCCATCGTGGAACCTGAAGCACTGAAATCATTCCGTCGCCCGTGGTGCCGATCCAGCGAATGGAGTAGCAGAAGATAACGATGTTCACCGCTGCAAGCAATATCAGCCCTAGCCCATCGACTATTTTTCGAAGTCGATCGGGGAAACGCAGGAAGAACCAGGAAATGGCCATGTGTTCACGCTGCGCAATAGCGACTGCAATCCCAAGGGCGGAGGTATAGGCGAAAAGAATCGTCGCGAGTTCGTTGGCCCCGCCAATCGAGCGGTTCAGCCCGTAGCGCAATGCCACCTGAGTCACGATGAGGATGAACATGAGAATCAGGCAGAGCGAAAACGCGCCCACAAGAACCTTGATGAGCATCTGCTCGAAACGCTTTACCCACCCTTCGGCGGCCACGTTATCGCACTCATCTGAAGTAGAATTCGATTCAGCAGGATGCTCCACTACTGTTCATCCCCTTCCGCCACCGCGAGCGCCGCGTTGATGTCTTCCCAAGAAAAATCGCCTCGATCCACGAAAAAGTCATATACAGGTTTGGTCTTGGTCTTCATACCGGCAATCGTCGCAGAGTCGAGATAAATGATTTCCGTGTTCTCACGCAGTTTCGCGATGATCTCTTCTTCCATCTCCATGTACAGTTTATCGCTGTAGGCCATCGCTTCCTTCGCCACTTCATCGAAAATGAGCTTAAGATCATCCGGTAATTTTTCATACCACTTAAGATTCACCATAAGCGGATCGGGCCCTGTAGAATGCCGATCAATCGTGATCCACTTTAGCGTTTCGTATTGCCTGCGGTCCCACAGATCAGAAGGCGGCGCCGTAGTGCCATCCACAACCCCAGTCTTGAGCGCGGAATAGGTTTCAGCCTGTGCGATGCCCTGCGGGTTTGCCCCCAAGGCCACCTCCATCTGATGATAAACCTCTTGAGAACCAGGCACACGAATCTTCAGACCTTCAAAATCCTGGAGTGTCCGAATCGCATGCCCGTTGGATCCATGCGCCCGAAATCCCTGCGAAACGCCGACGGCTGGAATGTGAAATCCCTTGGCTCTACCCTCCTGGGCCACCTGCGCCATCCATGGGCTACGCACCAACCGCAACGCCTGATCCCAAGACTCGAGAAGAAAAGGCAACTGCATGATGTTGAACTTAATGGATGCGTCTTCGTACATCCCACCACGGGTACCTTGCAAAGCACCGATCGCGACGGAATCGGCCATTTCACGCTCCGTCCCCAACATGCCGCCAAAATAGTTTTGAACCGTAATACGTCCCTCGGTGCGCTTTTCCAGTTCTTCTTTGAAGAACTTCATCGAAACGCTTCGCGGGTCATTCTCGTTCTGGGCGTTGCCGTATAGAAAGACGTAGCTGTTGTCTTTCGAGCAACCGCCTGTCAGCATCGGCAAAAAAGAAATCAACAAGACGATCAGACCTTTTCTACTCATCGTACCTCCTCGTTGTTACTCAAACACTCACGATAGGTATTGCTGTGTGCGAAAACGAATCCACACCGCGACTTTCTCACGACCAAAATGATTTAAGCAAATTGAAAAGTACTATTCAACTTTTATGGTGAAGGCTTGGCCGGGTCGATTACTCGGCCATAGTATACGCCGACCGAGCGGCCAAAAAAGGTTGTACTGATGTTTTGACAAAATGACAGATTTCTGTATAAAGTAACAGCTTCTTGGCTTGTCAGAGAGAATACAAAATAGGGAAATTTGATATGCGCATCGCACTGATGAGTTACCTCCTGTTGTTTTCCGTTGTGAGTCTGGCAGCACCGCTTCCGCCGAGCCTACTGTCGGCAGATGATCCCTTGCCTGACCCGCTGGTGATGAAGGATGGGTCACTTGTGAAGACGGCTGAGCAATGGAAGGCGCGGCGTGTTGAAATACTGAAAGATATTCTGGCGATACAGTTCGGGCATATGCCTTCGGTGACACCTGAAGTCAAGGTGGTGAAGGTGCATGATCGCCTAAAGAAAACTGAATACGGAAAGTTTCGGCGTGCCGTGATTACGACAGGACCGAATCAGGAAATCAAGATCCAAGTTCTATTGCGAATTCCCATTGAGGGCAAGGGGCCCTTCCCGGTCATTGTGAAAATCGGCAATGGTCACCCGGATGAGGAAGGGATGAATAAACGGGGCTATGCTATCGCAACGTTCAATACCGCGGAACTCGATCCGGGTGATGAAGGGAATGATATTGTAGGGTCGGCACAAATGGCTTATCCTGATCTGGACTGGGGCAGTCTGGCCACGTGGGCGTGGGGTGCTTCACGGGTGCTCGATTTTCTTGAGACCCAAGAGGATATTGACACGTCTCGAGCCATCGTGACAGGTCATTCACGAACAGGAAAAGCAGCGTTGCTAGCCGGCGCAACGGACGAACGGTTCAAACTGGTGGTGCCGAATGGTTCTGGATGCGGCGGTGCATCCACCTATCGAAACTATCATGCAGGGGCAGAAACGCTCGAGCTGTTGACCCGTGAAGAGCGCTGGCTCTTTTGGATGCACAAAGATATTCGTCGTTTCGTCGGTCGGGAGCAAGAGCTTCCCTTTGACCAGCACTTCATGCGCGCATTGGTCGCCCCGCGTGTCGTCCTGTCCAATGATGGCTATGACGACACCTGGGCCAATAACTTTGGCACGCAGGTTTGCTATCAGGGGGCGCAATCGGTCTTTGATTTACTCGGCGTGCCCAAAAACAACCTCGCGAAATTCCGTGAGGGCGGACATACCTTTAACGGGGAAGATGCCGGAGTTATGCTGGATGTTGCGGATTGGTATTTCAACGCAGGCGAGTTTCCTGAGAATATGAACAATCTTCCGGAGCCGGACTATGAAGTAAAGCTATTTCCGTTTAAGGAATAAGGCAACGAGGATGTTAAAAATGTCGTCGGGCGCTTTTCAGTATGATACTGAGTGCAGCTTGTGGCGAAGGTAACACGATTGGCAGTGATTTGCAATGGAAAACATCGAGTCTATGACGCGATGAAAGACAGAACGGAACGAATTTGAGCAAGAGGGCGGAGCTCTCCTGTTGACTGTTCTTTGAAATTCGAATGTAGAATAGCGAGAATAACCGATCTGCCGCGAAAATTGAGTATCGCGCTCAAGACCTTCCCTTGATCACGATTTCGACTTCCCTAGTTATCAGATTTAATTTCCCTGTTGCCCAATTTGAAACCCCTGTTAATTTTGAGGCTCGAACTGCCCAAACCTACGAATTGCCAGTCAGGACAGGGCTATTAGCCTATATGGGTAGATAAATTCGTCCGAAATCTGGCAAAATTCCCTGTTCTTTTCCCTGTTCGCAGGGAATTCAGGTGAGAATCAGTTCGTCGCGTATCTAAACACCACCAATTGGATCGATAAAGTCAGAACACGCCGATTTTTAGGACTGAAAATATCTCGGCGGACTCTTCTGACCCTACGGGTATAAGGAAAACAATACCTTCGGTTCGTACTCTTTACTCTCCACCACGCTGTGGGTCCCGAAAACTGATCCGCGTTTGTATTTAGGCTCATGCTGCTTCCCTCGCGTAGTGATGGTGTAGCTCGCCGACATGGGGAATGGCGATTACGTTACCCTCTTTGAAGGTTTGATTCTTCCTTATGATGTATACTTATGAAAACTCTGCACTACAATCGGAATCCGTAGGGGAAAGTTCCGATGCAACGCAATCGCAATCGGTAATCTGATATCTAAGTGACAAGGAGAACAAGTTATGGGTGATACGGGAAAAAAGGACAAAGGGAAAAAAGAACAACAGAAAAAGGCCAAACGTACTCCGAAGGAAAAACGAAAAGATAAGAGGGATAAGAAGAACAATAAATAAATAGTTGGCGTGCCGGTCGGCGAACGACAGGAAAAAATGAAAGGTAAACCAATGAAATTCAATCGCCATAATTCCCTCATGACGATAACCTTCCTGCTCGTCAGTGCGTTCAACAGCCATGCACAAGATTGGCCTCAATGGAGAGGGGCCAATCACGACGGCCACGTATCCGGTTTTATCGCTCCAGAACGGTGGCCCGATGGTCTGACCAAATCGTGGGATGTGGTCGTAGGCTCTGGCGATGCGACTCCTGCTCTCGTTGACGGACGGCTTTACACGTTCTCCAGACAAGAAAGCAAGGAAATCACGCGATGCTTGAACACGGAGAACGGTGTGGAACTGTGGCGCAACGAGTACGACTCCATCGAGATAAAAGGTGGGGCGCGATCGCATTCCGGCCCCAGAAGTTCACCGGCTGTTGTCCATGGAAAAGTGGTGACGATTGGAGTGGCCGGGGTACTCACATGTCTGAACGCCGAAAGTGGTGAAGTGGTTTGGCGCAAGGATGAGTTTCCAGGCGAGTATTCTGATTATTACACCTCTGCCTCGCCCCTAATCGTTGAAAATACCTGCGTTGCTCAGTTAGGAGGGAACAAGGCGGGGGCGATCATTGCATACAACCTGGACGACGGAAGCGAAGTCTGGCGTTGGGAAGGCGATCCCCCAGCTTACGCGTCGCCCACCGTCCTGACTGTTGAAGGTCGAAATCAGATCGTCGCACTGACGGACCAGAATCTGGTGGGCATTTCCGCAACAGACGGAAAACTCCTGTGGCAGGTTCCGTTCCCCGTACCCAGGATGTCCACGAACTCCGCGACACCGGTTGTCCTTGGGCAAACCGTAATCTATTCCGCTCAGAAAAGAGGCGTGCATGCTGTTCGCGTGGAAATAGTCGAGGACGGATATCGGGCCACCCCGCTCTGGTCAAATGAAAAACTCAGTACTGCATTCAATACGCCCGTTGGTTTCAGCAACCTCCTTTTCGGTCTGTCGGATCGCACACATCTCTATTGTCTGGATGCCATGACAGGCGCGGTTCTTTGGACGGACGAGGCGCGGCACGAGCGCTTTGGTTCAATCGTGTATACGGAATCGGCCCTCTTCGCGCTGCCAAGCAATGGGGTGCTCACCATCTATGAACCGTCGGGCACCCATTACTCCCGGTTGGCTCAGTACCCCATCTCTGACTCTCCGACCTATGCCCATCCCGTCGTGTCAGGTGATCGCGTGTACATCCAAGATCAGAATACAGTGACGGCATGGGCGTTTCGATAAACCTACCGCCTTGTTGGTTCGAGACCCTCATCCTTGCCTATCTCTTGCGTAAATTCCGAATCCAGATTTATGAGCGTGTTATTATTATAGTTGGCAACTTTTGGTCAATATTGACAGGCCATTTTTGAATTTCGGCCGAAAGATAGATTTCCATGCAACGTAACCGAATTCGCCATCACATTCAAGATTTTCATCTTATGTCAGTTCACATTTTGGAGATATTTCTGAGTTCGGCCGAGTTTTTTGACCCTACGCCCATCAGAGCGAGCAATTTATCTTCAAAAAACGTCATCTGTTTCCAGGTCTCCATAGGTTTCTAACTCGATTTTTCAATTCCCACTATTTCGGAATACATATATCCCAGATCAGACTTAAGACGATCTTCGGACACAAAGAGTTGAGTGGAGTTTTTTGACCCTACCGACACGTAGACATAGCCGACGGTTTTCAGTTTAGTCAACGAATCAAATGCAATATCATTAGAAGTGATTCCGGCGTAAAACGGCGTGGGTTATTGGACAATCGATCCACATTGACTCGCGAGGCGATATCCTCGATCTGTTCGTCGGTCGTGGCGCCGACTTCGGATAATCTTGTCGGACAGTCAAGCGCCGTCAAAAGGTCCCGAAAGCCATGTACCGCGCTCTGGGACGTTTCGAAACCGAGCAGGTGTACGATATCGTCAACGATCCGACGCACATAGTCGGCGCCGCGGTCATCGGAGCAATCCGAATCCGAGACCTCGTCGTTGAATGCGAGCACGGCGCCGAGTGTGAGGGCAACAGCGCTCCCGTGGACTACCCCAAATTGTGATGTGATCGTATAAGAGATTGCATGGGGCGCAGTTGTTTTCGAGATGTTTATTGCCTTGCCCGCCAAGTGCGCGGCTTGGCACATCGCCTGGCGATCCTCCTCAGTCGGGTGCTGAACAGCTGGCTCGAGATGTCGCCACGCCAGCTGAATTGACTCGGTTGCATATGCGATTGATTCCACAGTAGAGTGAACGCTCCACATCGATTCAATCGCCTGGCAGAGCGCATCCAATCCTGTATTTGCTGTGATATTCGGAGGCATCGTGTTCGTCAGGGTAGAATCGAGAATCGCAAAATCTGGCAACAAATAGCTGTGTGCCACTGAATATTTTCGGCCTTCAAGATATACAACCGCAAAATGAGTTGCCTCGCTACCGGTCCCGGCTGTGGTAGGCACGACGATTACTGGAACTCCCTTGCGAGGATTACTTAGAGGATTTTTGATCAGGTCAGCCGGGTCGACTGCCTGCATCGCGCAGAACCCTATCAGTTTGGCCAAATCGATCGCCGTACCTCCACCCACGGCAACAATCGCGTCTGGCTGGACAGAATGGTAGTGACGAATTCCATCCACTAACGCTTCCAGAGAAGGGTTCGGGGTAAATTCGCTGAATATCTCGACCTTGCGCGATTCCAATACCTGCTCCAACGAGTGACTCGCGCCCGATTGTTCGTAGGCAACAGGATCGGCGACGAGTAAAATTGATGTGCAAGACAATTGATCGAGAATTTCACTGACACGATCCAACCCGTCATAGACCATCGAGTCGTCACGACTAGTAGGCTGGTGAGATTTAGTCATAGTCTAAGCATCGATTGCGAATTGAGTTGAGCGCTCTGAAAAAGCGACTTGTATTGATTAAACATGCACTATATCACACACTTTGAAATTGATTCGATGCCTCCACAGATCGATCGCATTTGAAGTAGATCCCATCGATATGATGAACTCTTAATCAAAAGCAATCGATGATGTCGAGTCGAATTGTCGCTTGTACCGCGGAACGTCAGACATGTTGAGAGCGAATGGTCTACTCTCGTTCGAGTATTATTCAATACAGATTGGAGTCTCATTTGGACGCTCTTAGTGACAGTTCATCTCGATTTCGCATTGCCCAGTGGCGAATACTGCTGGCGACGATGTTCTGCTACCTGTTTTTTTATACGGGTCGGCAGACGTTCGGCTTTGCGATTCCTGGGATTCAAGAAGAGTTAGGGATTTCAAAAATATCTCTTGGGTGGGCCAGCACGGCGCTGCTGTGGAGCTACGCCGTTGGTCAATCCATCAATGGAAACCTCGGCGACAAATTTGGAGGACGACGTATGATGAGCACCGGGGCGGTGTTCTCCTGCGGATTGAACTGGTGTACGAGCTTCGGTACAAACCTGATGGGTCTAATTATTCCATGGTCGGTAAACGGTTATGCCCAGTCGATGGGATGGGCACCCGGCAGCCGCGTGATATCAAATTGGTGGGGTCACAGAGAACGGGGCAAAGTCTACGGCCTCTACGTTTTCGCGGCAGGCATGTCATCGGTGCTCGCTTTTACAACGTCAGCGTTGATTCTGGAGTTCGGCCTCGGCTGGCGATGGATTTTTCGATTACCGGTGTTGCTGCTGTTGGTCGGAGGCGTTGCCTACTACCTGATCGCGCGCGACCGACCGCAGAATCTGGGATTCCCTGCACTGGATTATGACGAAGATGACCCAATACAATCGGGCAAAAACGATTCTTTAGACAGTGGAAACGACGAGTCTGAGGAAACATCGTTGCAACGGTACAAACTTGTATTCGCGAACCGTCGGTTTATTTTCGCATCGATAGCAATTGGATTTCAGAGCATGGCGCGATACGGTCTGTTGATCTGGGTGCCTGTATATTTTCTGGGTGAAGACTGGAAGAACTCCGATACCAAGTGGATCAGTATTGCACTACCCGTTGGAATGGCTCTTGGTGCACTCATGAGCGGATGGTTGTCGGATCGTCTGTTCCGCTCGAACCGCTCGAGAGTCATAGTGTTGTTCATGGTACTGGCGGCGTTTTCCTCTCTGACAATGTACTTTCTTCCACGAGATCATCCCGCGGGTATTGCAATCTTATTCCTTACGGGTTTTTTCGCCTACGGACCACAATCCGCCTTTTGGGCATTATGCCCGGATATGCTGGGCCATCAACGAGCGGGTACTGGTACGGGAATTATGAATATGTTCGCCTATATCTTCGCTGGATTTGGAGAACCGTTCATCGGATGGATGATCGAATCAAACGGTAATAACACCGCCTTGGTCTTCCCGATTGTCTCGACGGCGTGCATCGCGAGCAGTCTTGTTGCGCTAACAATCCGCCGGTGAAGCTCGATCCGTTTCTTCCCCGTAAGGTTGAAAAAAACTCCGTCAACGTCGAAAACGCACCAAATCGAATGCGTAAATTGATTTTTTGAGACGAATTCGGTTGCGTGATCGACAACTCTAGAGTCTGGCCGAAATTCGAAAATAGTCTGCCAATATTGACTAAAAGTCACCGGCTATAAAAACAACGCCCACATCCTTCACAATACTTGATTAGCCTGAGATTTCTGCGAGTAAAGATGCAGCATCAGCAGCCAATGCTGCGCACTGGCTAAGGCCGAGCCCGTTGCTGGGTTGTACATAGACAGTAGGTAAATCCACCTCTAGTTGATGGAGAAAGGGTCCATCGCTATCCAGTAGTTTGTTGTAAGCCGACACGTAGGTCTGATTGGCCGTGAGGGTGCTGGACGCGTGTCCGAGAAGCATCTCTGGCTGTACGTATCGACCTATCGTTTCAGTCAACAACGGCCACACAAAGTGGCCTGTTGCAATGGCAGTATCCGGGTTATCGAAATGGCTATCCAGCATCCTGCGCAACCCCGGTAGGTCCGTGAGCAAACCGTGAATTCCGTATTCTAGAACGTCGTTCGGCAAGAGCGGTGTTACGCGTTTTCTCTGAGGCCCAAATCCCGCATACCGCGCGATGGTTGTCTCTCCTGTAATCAAATTCATGACTTCAGGCGTATGCTGATCGCTCTTATGCTCTGTGACGTGCAAGTATTCAGGGCGACCATCGGGCAGCGCATCGGAAAATAGGTCACGGTGAATTCCTGTGCATAGAATGACACCGGAGATTGGACGCTCGGTGAGCGTGCCGTCGCATTCGGTTTCAATCTTGTTGTGCGTACAACGTATAACTCGCGTGTTGAAGAGAGGCTCGACAGAAGGATGTTGAACGGCGCGTTCTGTGAGTTACTGAACAAAGACGCGAGGATTAACTGCCATTGTTGTCGGATCAAGAACCGCCCATGCTACTTGGTCTGGACGAAGCCCGTTTGTTTCAGGTATGTCCACGCCCTTTACAAGTTCACAATTCTCCAATCGTCCCTCAGAGTATGACTGCGCGAGTACATCTTGCGCTGTCTTATCCAGTTCAGATGACGAGTTTCCGGTACAGCAAATCCAAGGCCTGGAGTGCAGGTCGATCGCACCTTCTTCCTGCATGCCATTGAGAAGTTCATGAGAGCGACGTGTCAAATCTTTGGCCGGACTTTCCGGATCAAACACATGAAGCATGAGGTGACCAGCCGCATGGGGGCCTGAGGCGGACATGTTGCCAAATTCTTGTTTTAGAGGGTCGTTGGCATCGACGAGATAGATCCTGGCCGGCCGCGATTGTGACGCAAGCTTCTCTGCAAGCGCTCTAGCAGCACAATTTCCGAGAGGTCCTGCGCCAATTACGGCATAGGTTTCTTTCATGTAGACTCTCCACCGAGATCTGTTAGAGCAGAGTCCAAAACCACGATGGCTTCATCCACTTCTTCATCAGAGACCGTGAGCGGTGGAGTCAATATGACGTACCGTCCGGATGACGTCTTGAAATTCAATCCAAGTTCGAGGCACCGGTACAGGAGTCGGTCGGCGAATTGACTCGATGGCGCGTCCAATTCGAGCGCAATAAGTAGGCCCAATCCCCGAACACTAACCGCGCGCGAGTGTTTCTCAATCA
>JAYGCN010000343.1:0-90284 GCA_046583315.1 Candidatus Hydrogenedentota bacterium | reverse complement strand
AATCACCGTCTGCCACCGTATCCATGTAGGCCAGCAATTGCTCTTCAAACCCCTTCCGTGTCGCGTCATCGGCACGAGAGATATCATTGCCCAAGGCCGCAATGGGACAGCCCGATGCAATATTCATGCGGTGTTCTTGGGTGAGGTACATGCGCGCCAATGCAGCCCGCCGGTCTGTTTCACCTTCCGCAGGTGTCGCGCGACTCAACCGTCGCGCCGACTGGGCCAACGCACCGCCCATGGCTTCATTCAGCAACGCCGCCTTGGAGGAAAAATGTTTATAAAAACCACCGACCGTCAAATCCAGCGCACCCATGACATCGGCAATACTGGTCGCCTCGATGCCTTTCGCACGAAACTGCCGGGACGCCTCATCCACGATCCGTTTGTGTGTCTCTTCCTTCGTACCAGGTTTATATCGGGCCATAATCTATGCCTTTACCAACGCATTAACGCGAACGGGAATGAATTTATGAAATGGCGTTCTGGCGATGTCGTCACAGTGGTCGGCTTCGGAAAGCTCATTGATGCTCGGTCCCATCTGTTGCACGTCGTCCCAGGAATCGCCCTGCTTCTCGAGCATGCCATAGCCATGAGGAAGCGAAACGAACCCGGGTCGATACATGTCCGATACTTCGACGACGACCGAGATTTTCGCGCGAGCCGATTCCACTTCAACCTCATCGCCGGTTTCTACGCCGAGGGATTTTGCATCAAGCGGATTCATGCGCAGCGAGCCGTCAGGATCTTTTTTGCGCCAATCACCGCTCCGGATAATCTGATTCGCGTTGTACGAGCGTCGTTCGCCGGCCTGCAACACAAATGGAAATTCAGCATCGTCCGGCACGTCATCCAACGCCTCTATCTCATCGAACATTTCCTGAATATGCAGGTGAATCTTTCCATCCTTGTGCTTCAGGTTGGTCATCAGATCTTCGTATTTACCTTTGCTCACGATGACCGCGGTATCCGTATCCAAGATTCGATTAAATAATGCATCGGCCACCCCGGCGCCCTCGTCTTCGATGCCCGCGCTTGCCAGTTCCGTCGCGTACTTCACAGCAGACATCTGAGTTGAATACCAGAGTATTGCGGCAGGCTCCATGCCTTTGGGTAAGGCCTTGCCCATGGAGTTCAACAACACAAGCGGCGCATAGGCTTGCAGCTCGGGATTATCTTGGCTCGCTTTCTGCAACGCCGTTGCAAAGGTATAGCTGCCGGGATTAGCACGGTCTTCCTTGGCGGCCGTTTCAAGGTCTTCCACGTCGTCGGGCAAATCGGTCATCGCGGTAACCAGACGTCGGTAGATTTCCGCTTCGGCTAAGGTGCCTTCAAGCGGCTCGAAGAGCGGCTTGCGTAAATGGAAAAAGTTTTCCGGGAACTCGAAATTGAAGAAGGTCGCCTCGGCCTTCTCGTATTGTGAACTTGCCGGCAGCACGTAGTCGGCGAGGCGCGCCGTCTCGGTCATGGCAACGTCCACGACGACGAGCAACTCCAATTTCTTAAAGGCCGCGTAATACGCGCGCGAGTCCGCACCGGTCAACACGGGATTGCCGCTGTCCACAAATACGGCCCGGATTCGATCGGGATGGTCGTTGTCGATCTCCAATGGTAAAGCGTTTGGTGGATACAACTTACCGATTTCGCGTACGCCTGTGACTTTGGTGGTCATGCCGCCGTCTTCCGGATCTTTCGAGTGGCCGATAAGCGGTAACAGTGAAGTATGGAAAACTTGTCCGCCTTCCACACCCAAGTGGCCAGTTACGATATAGAGGAGACGCACCAGATAATTGTTCAACGTGCTGTGCAGTGAATGTTCGAGTCCGAGGTCCGTACGCATACACGCCTTCTTGGTTGTCGCATACTGTCGCGCAACCTGTTTTACCGTCTCGGGATCGAGTCCGGCTTCGGTGCAATACGCATCGACATCGATATTGCGCGCGAGCTTCTCAATCTTGTCAAAATCGGTTGTGTATTCGTCGATGAATTTCTGATTTTGCAACCCTTCTTGAACTATCGTGCCGAGCATTGCGAGCATCATGTGCGCATCGCCGCCGGGTTTGACTTGTAAATGAACATCGGCACGGTCGGCGCTCTCGGTGCGAACGGGATCAACGACCACGAGCGTGCGATCAGGATCTTTGGCGAAGGCCTGGAGTAACGTGCGCGCCTGTTGAATGCCATGCGATTGCCAGGGGTTGGTACCAATGAGCAACAGGAAGTCCGCTTTATGGGTGTCTTCTACCGGATGCACATTCTGCCTACCAAACATTTTGCCGTCCACCCAGAACCCGCCGGTCTTTTCCTGCGCGAGGGAGGTATAGAGATAGGGAGTGCCGAGCGCGGCACGAAACGATCCACTGTAGGCGCCGTTTAAGTGATTGCCCTGTCCACCGCCACCGAAGTACGCTATCGACGTGCCGTTATGTTCGTCGCGTATCCCGACGAATTTATCTGCAATCTCTTGAATGGCCGTGTCCCATGAGATCTCCTCAAAGGTACCGTCCTCCTTTTTGCGCAGCGGGGAATTCAGACGGTGTTTGTCATTTTGGTAGTAGTTAATCTGCTGAGCTTTTTGGCAGGCATAGCCTTGTGAGATAGGATGCGACTTATCGCCCTTGACCTTCTTGATTTCCCTGCCTTCTACGAGCACTTCGAGTCCGCAGTTCTGACCGCACAGTATGCAGGCCGTTTGTTTCCATACGCCGCTGGTTGCCATTGGATGTCTCCCTCTTATAGGTATGAATTCACCTCGATATACAATTAGATTATACCTATAATCTAATAATTGCAGGCATTTTCTACAGAACTTGGCGGTTGAGTTATGCTTTTGATGAATCGGCGACGATATGCTACCGTAGAAGCTTGTTTTGAAGGCCATTCGCCCGAATTCAGTGTTATAAATGACATTGAATAGCCGTTTTGTGAAGTACCTGTCAGTGGACGCGTAACCAGTTAGAGGTTCAAATGTATCTGAGTATTGAAAAAGGGCTGATACTCGTCCTCGTTTTAACAAGCTGCGTTATCTAATGCGGACGAAAAGGCACCAGCAGGGGAAGACGCCAAAGCGCTAGACTTCAAGACGCTGAAGAGTCCTATGCCCTACACCAAAGAATCCATCAAGCGCGGTCGGCTCTGGTTCGTGCGCGAGTGTGCCGCATGCCATGGCCCGGCTGGCAAGGCCCAAATTGACATCATCGCCGACGCGACGGACCTGACGAACACGAAACGTTGGTACAGCGGTTCGACCGAGGGTGAGATTTACCGGAGTATTCGTGATGGTGCCGGAATCGCGATGCCTCCCTACAAAGCGAAGATAAAAAAAGATGACGACCTGTGGCATCTTGTGAATTTTATACGCAGCTTGTGGCCGAAAGATCAACGCCCGGAGTTGGTCGAAGAAAATCCCAAAGAAACGGACGCTGATGGAGCAGGCTCCACGGCAGAAGGGGACAGCAATGAGTGAAGAAACCGAAACGACTGATGCACCCACCGAAGCGCCTAGCAAAGAAACGCCAGAAACCAATGGATTCTCCCGTCGCGATTTTCTGCGAACGTCGGCCGTAGGTGCCGGTGCTGCTGCAGCGACCGCGGGCATGGCAAAGGAAACGTTGGCATCCACCATTTCCGAAGCCGATATCCCATCCATCAGAATTCCCGATGACCTGCTGACCACGCTTGCGGAAGACCCGAAAGTTTCCACGTTTGACGGCAACGGCATGAGCGGCGCAGAAGTTTTCGCTCAGGTGTGTAAGAATGAGAACCTCGCAGCCATGTTCTGCTGCCCCGGTAATTACACGGTCATCAATGCGCTCGCAGCGGTCGGCATCCCGGCATACGGCGGACGTTGTGAAGGCTCCATGTGCGCCGCAGCAGACGGATTTTCCCGCGCTACTGGTGAAGTGACCGCGACCTCCGGTACGGAAGGCCCCGGATTCACCAACATGATCATGAATATTGCGGCTGCCAACGCGGCGCGCACGCCACTTCTGGTTTTGGCGAGCAACATGCGCATCGCCGGCGATGACCGCGAACAGTTCATCCAGACCGGCTATCAGCAACCCACGACGACGGGTATGAAGAAATACGGTAAACGCCTCATCGACCCGAGTCGTGTACACGAATATGGTGCCTACGCTTTTCGTCATCTGAAATCCGGCATTCCGGGTCCGGTTCATCTCGATTTCCCCGCTGAAGTCGCTCGCGCACAGTTTACAGACTCCTCCGAACTGGTCGATTACTATGGCAAAGAACAGTATCGCACCGAGTCGCGGGCGTTCCCTTCTCCGAAGGAAGTGGAACAGACCATCACCATGATCAACAAAGCTGAGCGCCCGGTAATTGTGGCGGGTCAGGGTATCTTCCAACGCAAGGCTTGGAATGAGCTCTTGGTCGCCGCAGAGAAGAACGACATCTGTGTCGTGGGTTCGGGTCCAACACGGGGTTGTTTCCCGGATGACCATCGTCTTTCTGCGACCTTGGCACCTGACACGCTGATGAGTGCGGATCTGGTCGTATTTGTTGGCCAATACTGCATGCCAAGTCCAGGCGAGTATCGATTCAATCCTGACGTCAAAACCATTCGCATCCATCCCGTACAAGAAGACATGGGTCGAAACTGGCCGATCGACCTCGGTATCGTCAGCGACGAGAAAGTCTTCATGGAAATGCTGGCAGATGGCATCCCGAAAAAGAAACGCGATTCCTGGGTGGCAGAAATCACCGCAGGCCGTAAATCCTACGAAGATGAAATCAATGAACAATACACGCTCGGCGTCAAGTACTCCAAAGACTCCGGTGCGATTCACCCGGCGGTTATGGGTAAACTCACGTACGACTTTTTCTACCACGGTGACATTGACCCCAAGCAGACGGTGTCCGGTGCTGGCGGTTGGACGGCTGGCCTCTATGGCGGACGCTGGTTGCGCGCGAATCGTCCTGCGCAGACGATTGTCCCTGCTTACCAATATGCCGCTATCGGACCTGACCTTGCGATGATGATCGGTGCGAGTGCGGCGGTCAAAGAAGGGGTCGGCCCCCAGGCTCCGTACAAAGGCGCGCCTGCTTTGTGCATCACCAGTGACGCGGGTGCAGCTTACAGTATGTTCGAGCTGGATACCGCGAATAAATACGGAATCCCGATCATTTGTATCATCTACAACAACGATGCCTGGGGTATGTGGCCAGCAGCCGCGCGTTCACCGCGCTCCATGCACATGTACATCTTCCAGGAAAATCTGCGCTACGATAAAATCGCCGAAGGTCTGGGCGTCAATGGTGAATATGTGACGACACCCGAACAATTCAAGACGGCACTGGCCACGAGTTACAAACTCGCCGCGAATGAGAACGTTTCGACGGTGATCAACTGTCAGGCCATCAAAGAGTTCACCTCGGCACGGGATTATCCGCCCGGCGTATCCATGAACCCCGAGCCCGGCATCGGCGCCGTCGCTCACTAAGTCCATCGAAGCATCAAACGAGTCCGCTCCTGAACGAATCGGGGGCGGACTCTTTTAATACCCATTGGAAATAGATTTGCCATGAGTTCATCCGAACGATCCGTCGAAGTGGTAACCGCCGTGCTTGAGCATTACGCTACGCGCGGCATCTTCCGCGGCTTCAGTCCCGTCCGCGAAAAGAATCACCAGACCACATACCGCATGGTGTGGCACCGCGATCAGGGATTCGAGTTTATCGTCGATACCGCAAAGAACACGCTGCGCATTCCAGTGGTGCTTCCAAACGTACCAGCCGATTCAGAAATGTATGCCGCGTTCAAAGAATATGTGAAACGCCGCAAAAATCAGGACTTGCCCGATCATCGAAAAATAGATGAAACAAAAGTGGGCATCAAGGTGTTTAACCGAGCAGGAAATGTTTCACTCACAGCCACGGTACTGGACGGAGATTTCGACTACGGTACGCGTAAGCTTGTGCATCTGGTCCACGAAATTTACATGGACTTCCTGATGGGCGGGCGCAATTACGACTACCTTGTAGAGACCTTCAATCTGGATCCCGACGGTCTGTAGGGATTTGCCCACCGGAATCCCGAAAAGTAGCCGATCACCCATGTTTTATAAGTATGCATGGACTTCGGTACTGACAGGAGCGAGCCCTTTCCCCGGAATCAAACCAATTCCACCTGTGATGAGTCTAACTTGGTACAAACTTAGAGCGAACCAGATTTGACCCATCACGGGACTACAAGGTGGCAACAATGGCGTGTAAACAACTAGAGGAGCGATGGCACATGACGAGCGATCAACGCGTGTTCACTCGTATCCCGTTTGTGCGCCCCCTGCGGTGGTTCGATGGACGTGGCAACGAGGGTATCGGCGCCGTGTGCGATGTCGGCCGAGGTGGCGTACGCATTGAATCCTCCGCCTATCTGCGTCCGGGTCCGATGATCACGGTTGCATTTGATGGTTTGGAATACGAAGGCGAGCCCGTTCAACTTCGCGCGGTGGTGAGTTGGACGAAGCCGGACAAAAACCGAAGCACATTTTCGTCGGGTCTCTCTTGGGTTCATGGTGAGCGTCTGACACTTCCCCGGGTAAACGAACTCTATTACTCGGCCATTCAAGCACACGTTGGAACAGGCGCATCAAATTAATTGGTTGGTGCCTCTTCGAGTAACGATTCGATCAGCGCTTCATACCGCGGAATATCTCCTTCGTAAAATCCTTGTTGCGTGTGCACGACCTTGCCGTTCCGATCAACGAAGATGCTGGTAGGAAAACCTTTGAAGTTTCTCAGGTTCGGCAGATCGTCCATGACAGACTCGGGGTGCGTGCCCAACAGAATCCTATAATTGATTCCGACCTCGTCGGAAAATCCCTGGAGCAGCTGTCGGCGTTCTTTCTCGGAGTTCCATGAATAGGCCGGGTATTCGATGCCGATGATCTCGAATCCGCGATCACCATATTTTTCTTTCAGTGCCGATAGATAAGGTATTTCCACGCGACACGGCGGACACCAGGTTCCCCAGATGTTGACCAAAAGGACTGTGTCCGAAAATTCCGGATCATCCTGCGCCATTTCGATGCCATCCAGATTAGGTAGACGAAAGGTGAGGTGATCCCCTTCAATTTTGGTGCGGTTGAGCGCGGGTACGATGGCAAAGAGCGATGCGAAGGTGATTATTCCGATATAAGGAAGTGCGCGGCGAAGCTGTTCCTTCATATCGATTCTCTCCTGCTCATCCGAATGCTCATCACCAGGTGTATTCAAAACAAGGGTGCTACGATGTCACGATGACGGTCTCACGACGACGGATAACCTCTTCATTGACCCGGATACGCACGGCTCGCTCATCCAGCATGCCGAGAATGCGATTGTCTTGATCCACGACCGGGACTTCTTCGAAATTTCGGTCCCGCATGAAGTCCAGCGCCTCTTGCAACGGCATGTCTTTGCCTACGGTGTGCTCCGTGTGAGTCATCACATCGGCCGCGAGTACCCAATCCCAGGTCTCCGGACTCACCACGATGCCTTTCAGTCCGTCTAGCGAGAGCACACCCTTGAGTTCATTGTCATCGCCGACCACCGGGTACATGACGTAGTCGTGTACCGAGAAAATCTGGAAGATATGGGTGAGTGGCGTGCCTTGAGTAATCGGAGGAACAGTCGTTTTCATGACATCTTCAACAGTCCACGTTGCAATCACGTCCACCTCGGTCACGTCGCGACCAATTTCGCCAGAGAGTTTACTCGCCAACTTGATGAGAGGCGGTCCGGTCAGTTGTAGCACGAAGGTTGAGGCGGTGACGGAGAAAATAATCATGTCGCCCAGCGAAAGCGTTTCGTTCACTTGTACATCGCCAAGATGATGCGCGGCCATGATTGATAGACCGACCGCGATGCCGCCTTGCGCAAAGAGCCCCATGCCGGCATATTTGTAAACAACGGGATCGGCCCCGGTTAGTCGGCCTCCGGCATAAGCCCCGGCGATTTTCCCGACACTACGGCCAGCGACGTAGATTGCAACAACGCCCCACAACCAGCCGGGCATCGCGGAGAGATTAAGTCGCGCACCGACCAAAACAAAGAAGATCACGTAGATGGGGTCCGCAAATGAGCGGACCGTGCTGAAAATTTTCAGACTGCGTTTGGTGGAAATGTTGACGAGCGTGACACCCATGGTCATGGCCGCGAGGATGACATCCATATTGAGCGACGCTGCAATTCCGATGATAAGTAGAATCAGACCGATAGCACCGGTAAACAATTTTTCGGGAGAGGTTATCCAGCGCATCATGGAACGCAGCACGAAACCGGCGATCAGTCCCATCAAGATGGCGCCACCTAGCTCCATGCCAGTGCGGAGAAGCTCTTCGCTGAACGAAGCGGAGGAACCGGTCAGGATCTGTGCGGCGGTGGTACCTATGCCGTAGAGCGTCATGGCCAGCGCGTCATCCAACGCTACAATGGCGACCAGTGTGGTGGTCAGCACCCCGCGCGAACGGTATTCCCACAGCACATTAAGTGTGGAAGCGGGATCGGTGGCGGATGCGATAGCACCAAATACGACACCCGCAGCGAGTGACACGGAGAAATTGTCGGTCAACCAGAAAAGAACTCCGGTAACAGGAATTCCCACGAGCAAAAAAGCGCCTACGCCTTCAAATAGCAAGATTGCAAACAGCTGCTTGCCTTGTTTACGAAAGATGTCGATGTGTAATTCGCCACCGACGAGGAACCCAATGATTCCGAGCGCAAACAGGTTGAGTGATTCGAGACCCTCAATGGCTTTCGCGTCGACAAGACCAAAGCCGACATCACCAATCAACAGCCCCATCATAATATAACCAACCACCTGCGGAACATGGAGTCGCTGGAAAAGATACGCTCCGACGATGCCGCCGAACACACCAATACCGAGGATGGCAAGTATTCCGCTGTTGAGTACGTCCATGTCGAAGGGTGTCCAGATTAGGTGCTATTGAGTCAAAATGAGATAGGCTGACTTTTCGTCACCGGCGTTCTGCAAAGCCTGGCGTACATCGAGATCTTTCAGTACCGAACTAACCAAGGCTAGCGTTCGGAGATATTGTGCGTGCTGATCGCTACGTGCGGCGACCATGCACACAATGCGGACGGGTTGCTCGTCCAGCGACGCGTAGTCGCTCAGAGGTTCTTTGCTGATTCCGACCGCCATCACAAGATTCTTCACTGAGTCGAGTCGCACATGTGGTACGGCGACATTAAAACCGATACCCGTGCTCATGAGTTCCTCGCGGATGAAAATTTCTTTGGCGAGCGCATTGCAATCCTGAATTTCGTCTGCCTCACCGAGTCGTTCGATGAGCGCGTTCAACGCGTCTTCTTTTGAGGTGGTGTCGAGCAGCACGATTCGTTCGGGAGTGAGCACTTCCGCTATCGACAAGTCTTCGGAGGAATTACTTTTGACGTTGCCGGAAAGCTTTTCGTCGATCCACTTTTCGACTTCCGAGCGTTTGAAGCGCCAGGTGGTCCCCAACTTACCGCAAGGGATGCTTCCTTTATTCGCCCAATCATAGACGGTACGTTCCGAGACCCGTAGGTATTGTGCGATTTCTTCGATGGTTAGAATGTCGTGGTCTTCCATATTTTGCCTCTATATGTCGGTTATTGCGGAATACTACGTTAGAATGCTTAATTTTCATTCAAACTAGCATAAAATATAATCATATGCAACATATTCCTGTTTGATTGTATAATTGACTCGATAATTCGCTCTTTTACAAAGAAAAAATTTGAACTGCCACTGGATATGCAGTAGTCTTACTGTATAATTTCTAGCAGTTACGAATGCATACGTCTGTCCTGCACGACCGTACAATGACTGCTACAATACCACCACCGACTATTGGAGAACTTGCTTGTGAACGGTTCACGTCTTGAAGTCATGAAACACCTCGAAAATTTTGCCGCAGAGACCGTCTCGACCCTGACGACGGAAGCGGAAAATTATTGGCAACCGGCCGATATGCTTCCCGAGATGAGTCAGCCCGACGCCCTCGAGCAAATCAGTGACCTGCAACAGCGCGCGTCCGGCCTTAGCGATGATGTGATGGTCTGCCTCATCGGAGACATGATCACCGAAGAAGCGCTGCCCTCGTATTGCATGTGGATTCAAGAGATTGACGGTATGGACCGCAGTGGTGAGCCCAAGAATGGTTGGGGCGAATGGTTGCGCAAGTGGACTGCCGAGGAAAATCGCCATGGCGATATCCTGAACAAGTATCTCTATCTTACCGGTCGTGTAAACATGCGAGCGGTAGAAGTAACGATTCACAACCTGCTCGCGGACGGCGCGGACATCGGCGTGGGGACGGACGCATACAAAACTTTCGTATACACCAGCTTTCAGGAAATCGCCACACGTATCTCCCACAAGAACGTCGCAAGGCATGCGCATCGTGTTGGTGATCGTGTGTTGGCAAAAATATGCGGCGTGATCGCCGTCGATGAAAATCGCCATGCGGGTGCCTACAAAGGCTTCTTCCAAAAAGTACTGGATGTGGATCCCGATGAAGCGATACTTGCGTTCTACGACATGATGCGTCGCCAGATTACCATGCCGGCGATGTACATGCGCGAACAAGGCGTGAAGATTGGCGAGACCTTTGAGAAGTTTGCGCAGGTCGCCGAGAAAAATGGTGTCTATACACCCGCGGATTACACAGATATTATGGATCACCTACTCAAGACATGGGATATTGCAAACCTGACGGGTCTGGGTGATAAAGCCGAAGCGGCCCAGCAGTATCTTTGCTCGCTACCCGATCGCTATCGCAAGGTGGCCGAGCGTTTCGGCAACCGCATCCAGGAAGCGGACTACAAATTCTCGTGGCTGGAAATGGTTGAGGCGGAACCCAAGCCGCTGGTAAGTATCTAATTCCCCGCGCCAAGATCGGACCGAATCGAACCGCCTGTCGACCGTTCGATGGGCGGTTTTTCATGTCCCCCGACTTGAGATACGATGGCGGAAATTGTGTTACACTGTTCAGATCACCCCAATCGAGGAGAAACTCATGGCAGTTGTTGAAGAAAATACCTCCAAACCCCAAGCCCCAGCCACCACTGAAGGCCTGATGGATATTCTGGAAAAACAGCGTGCGGCGTTCTTGCGCGATGGTACACCGAGCCTGGAACACCGCAAATCGGCCATTGACAAGCTGCATCGCATCATGGTGGAGCATAAGCAGGATTTTGTCGAGGCGATCTCTCAAGACTTCGGCAACCGTTCGCATCACGAATCGCTGATGGCGGAGGTATTCATCACCATCAATTCCATCAAACATTGCAAAGCGAAAGTCGGCAAGTGGATGAAGCCGAAGAAGGCTCCCATTTCCATTCAATTCAAACCGGGACGCGGCAAGGTTCACTATCAACCCCTCGGTGTGGTCGGCATCATCAGCCCCTGGAATTATCCCCTTCAATTGGCCATCGTGCCGGTCGTGCAGGCACTCGCCGCGGGCAACCGAGTCATGCTGAAGCCTTCTGAGTTAACACCTGCAACTTCGGCCCTCCTTGCAAAGACACTCGGCGAAAATTTTTCGGACGAGGAAGTCGCTGTCACTACGGGCGGACCTGAAGTGGGCGCGGAATTCAGCGGACTGCCTTTCGACCATCTCTTCTACACGGGCTCCACGAAAATCGGTCGTCTCGTCATGCAGGCGGCCGCGAAGAATCTTGTTCCGGTGACGCTGGAACTGGGCGGTAAATCGCCGTGTATCGTGGGCGAAGACTGCAACCTTGACCGCGCGGTGCCGAGCATCACGAGTGGGAAACTACTAAATGCGGGACAAACCTGCGTGGCCCCGGATTATGCGCTTGTGCCGAAAGGGAAACTGGACGGGTTCGTGGCGGGCTTCGAGAAGCAGGCGGCGATCATGTATCCGAGCATCGCGGACAATGCGCAATACACGAGCATCGTATCGGATGGCCATTATGAGCGTATCCAACATCTGCTGGGCGATGCTCGGTCGAAGGGTGCGCGTATCGTTGAGGTGAATCCAAAGGATGAGGACGTGGCATCTGCACGGAAGATTCCGCCAACGCTGGTGCTGGATGTGACGGAAGATATGGCGATTATGCATGAGGAAATTTTCGGACCGGTCATGCCGGTGATGAGTTATGACTCACTGGATGAAGCTATCAAATACGTGAACGACCATGAGCGTCCGCTGGCGTTATATTATTTCGGCGATGATGGTGGTGCCCGTGACAAGGTCATTAACAGCACAACATCCGGCGGTGTTTGCATAAATGAAACGCTCTTTCATCTCGCTCAGGAAGAATTGCCCTTTGGTGGCGTCGGACCCAGCGGCATTGGCTCCTATCACGGACTGCGTGGATTCCAGACCTTCTCGCACGAGAAAAGCGTGTTCTACCAGAGCCGTTTCAACTCCACGGGCATGTTTCGCGCGCCGTATGGCAAGCTGTTCGACACGGTCATCAAAGTTCTTATTGGTAAATAGCTCATTCGTTGCGCCGCCTCAGTAGAATACACTGAGGCGGCGTTTTTTTATCGGGAAAACAGATGTCCGACAAGACCACCATCAAGAAAGTCGAAGGATTTCTGCAGCATGCCGAGGCGCATATGATGCAGGCGGAACTGGTTGCTGCTGAAGAACGGGATAAGCTCTATCAGGATGCAACCGACCTGCTGATTCGCTCAGAAAAATTAGTGAAGGGCAGCGGGGCCTGGCTGATGTCGTGCATGCACGCGCGGCGGCAGAATCGCGACATGTGTCTGCAATGGCTGGAGCGGGCGTTGGGCGCGCGGATGTTGCCGGATGTCGAAACCATACGCGAACACCCCCACTTTGGCGGCGTGAAAGATACCGAGTGGTTCACCGAGTGGGCCCGTATGCGCGAGAAGCGCTAGTTCTTCGCGTAGAAGGCCTGAAAGTGCTGGTCGGCGTATCCGATTAGTTTCAGGGCGACTTCACGTTCCTCGTCAACGAGATTTTTCGTCTCCATCGGATCGTTCGCCATGTCGTATAGGGCGAATTCGATGCGTGTCTGCTTGTATTTACCTGCGGCTCCGTCGTGGTCGTCGTAATCGAGGGTTCGGTAAGCGTGGGGAATGTGTAACTTCCATCGACCGTCGCCGCTGATCACGCCCTGGAAATCGCTGCCGTTGGACATGGGGTAATAATCCTGCGGCGTGGGTGCGTCGGTTTTGCCGAGCACGTGGTCCCAGAGATTCTTGCCGTCGATGGGGTGCGCGGGCAATTCGGCTCCGGCCAAATCGGCAACCATCGGCAGGATGTCAATGGAGCACAACATCGTCTCGGTCGTTTCGCCTGCGGGCACGACTCCGGGCAGCTTGATGATGCACGCGCTGCGGATTCCGCCGTCAAAAGTGGTGCCTTTGGATTCGCGGTAGGGCGTGACACCGGCGTGGTTGCCGTAGGTGATCCAGGGGCCGTTGTCGGAAGTGAATATGACGAGCGTGTTGTCTTCCACACCGGTATCGCGCAGGGCCTTCATGACTTCGCCGACGGACCAGTCAATTTCCATCATCACGTCGCCGTAGAGTCCCTGTCCGGATTTGCCCGCGAACTTCTTGCTCACGTACAACGGCACGTGCGGCATGGAATGGGGCAGATACACGAGGAAGGGTTGATCTTTTTTGCGATGAATGAAGTCCACGGCTTTTTCCGTGTACCAAGTCGTGAGTTGTTCCTGATGTTCATGGTCGACTTCCGGAATCGTGACCTTGTCGTTCTCCCAGTATTGCAGGGGGTGCTGCCCCCAATACTCGGGCCTCTCGGGGTGGTGTAGCCACATGTCGTTGGAATACATGAGTCCGGCATTCTCATCGAAGCCGCGATTGAAGGGACGCGTCTCGGACTGATCGCCGATGTGCCATTTGCCGAATATCGCCGTGGCATATCCGGCACGTTTCAGCACCGTGCCCATCGTGTCGAACTTGGGATCGAGGCTACGCTTGTTCGGCCCGTGCGCACCAAATACCTTCGTGCGTCCGGGATAACACCCCGTCATCAAGGCCGCGCGGGATGCCGAACAAATCGCCTGGGGCACATAGAATCGGTTGAGGCGCAGACCTTCGTCAGTGAGACGTTTCACATTCGGTGTGGGATAACCCGGATCGCCGAAAGGTTGAAAATCCGACCAGCCGGAATCATCGAGGAATATGATGACGACGTTGGGTGGGCGATCCGCGGCGTAGGCTGTAATGGGCAGGAAGAGTAAGAGGGCGAGTATGAGGTGTTTCATGTTAGCTCCTGTTGATAAGAACATTTAGCCGCGTTCTTTCTTCTTGGAAAAGAAGAAAGAACCGAAGAAGAATAGATTGGTACTACTGCCCGACCGTTTCCAACGTGTCATTTGGGCCGCCTTCCAGGAGTTGGAAGTCTTCTACTGTCGGATCAGTCGATATTTTTCCGGATAGGCGACCGATGTCCAGCAATAACTCCGTCAGCATGCGGTCTCCGGCTCCGACGCCGACGTAGGTGTTGGCTGCGGCACCGTATCCGCGTGCGGCGGAACCCTTGATGCTGGGGATGTAGATGTGGAATTCGTCGGTGTAGGCGACCATGAAGGTGTCTTTGACGGGGCTTAGATCTTTGAGGCTGAGCTGGTATTGCACAAAGGGTTCACCGGGCATGGCAGCGATGGCGAGGTCTTCGTTGAGCATGATGACGGAAATGGGAACTGAAAGGTCAGCGGGCAGTTGGGACAGGTATTTATCGAACATGTAGTCGCCGTAGACTTCCCGGAGTGTCGCGCGATTTTTCTCTTTGGAGAGATCCCAGCGGATGCCAACTTCAACGCGTTGGGTGGCGACTTTTACGGAGGGGGATTCGGGTGCGACGGGCTTGATTCCGGGCAACGCGGTGAGTACGGCGTTTCCGGCGGCACGTCCGACGCCGCGCATGGCTTCGATGCCGCCGTCTTTGATGGCCGTTTTGTCGAGGTAGGGATTGATGTCGCCTGAACCGCCTTGCAAGAAGAGGCTGACGGCTCCGGTGGCGTCTTCGATGACGCGGTTCATCTCGCCCACCCAGTCGGCGGAATATTTAGTGTTGTCCCAGCTGAGCACGACGGGATGGCAGGCGTAGTTGGTCAATACCGCGATTGGATCGCCCGATGCGGAGTCGATTCGGATGATGCCGGCTTCTTTGTCGATGGGGCCGAGGGGTATTTGTTCGTCATTGCGCCAGACCATCATGCATTGGCCGTTGGACAGGGTCTTTCTTCGGTTCGAGGCGATGTCGATGGTGGTGCGTCCCACGCCGATTATTGCGGATGCCAGTTTTCCGTGCGCTTCGAGAATGCAGTCCCCCATCTGTTTGGCCATTTTGCGCGTGTAATCGGCATCAATGTCGACGGGCGGTGCCTGGTGGGTGTGGGACGCGGTGAACATGACGTGGTCGATGCCGGCTTTGGCGACGCGCGCGCGAATTTCGTCGAGCAAGGACGGAATGAGCACGCGACCGAGATCCATCGTGACAATCGCGATGGTGGAATCATTCGCCTGCACAACGAGGGCCTTGGCGTACAACTGATCGAGGGTGCCGGTCATGGTGGGTGGCGGGGAGTAGCCCCAACTGGTGAGTCCGGGTTCGGGTGTGATGTCTACCTTGGCGGCTCCGGCTTTGAAGTCGGCGGATGCGACAAGGTTGACTAGTAATAACGATAATACGATGGGTAACACTCGGTGCATTTTCATACTCCTGCGGGTGGAACGTTAATCTTCCCAGATGCCTTCGGGTATGGGTTTTTCTTGCACGACTTCGACGAGCAAGTTGTCGGGCGCCATCACGAAAAAGCTGGTATGCCCATATTGCTCACTGACTTTGATGTCCTCCACGATTTCCACTCCGGCGGCTTTCATGCGATCGTAGACGGGTTTGATCTCGCGATAGGAAAAGGCGAGGTGGTCGATGGCGGTGTCTTTGGTGGGGGCAAACTCTTCGCCGGGGCCTTCTTCTTTTTTGTAGCTACCGCCGGGAAACCAACGGCTATCGAAATCAGGGCGCTCGAAGATGATGAGGTTGACGTTACCGCATTGCAGAAATCCCATGCGCAGGGCGGCGATGTTGTCGTAGTCTTTGAGCGTGGGTTTGGGACCAACGCGTCCGGGTACGCCTAGGTGATCGTTGAACCAGGCTCCGGTTACTTCGGCGTCGGTGGCCCAGAAGTGGAGGTGTTCGAAGCGGTGGTTACGGCTGCCTGTCCAGACTTCGACGAGTTCTTTATCGGGGCCGTAAAAATACATGCCCTGATTCGCGCCGAGGCTGGCGATTTCAGTCTCCCATTTGACATTTTGTTTCGTGAGCCATTCGAATGTAGCGGGGCCGTCGGTGGTGGACCAGCCGATATGGGACAACGCGGTGTGAGGACGCCATTCGGGGGCTTTATCGACTTTATTGAGCAGGAAAAAGGAGCTTTCGGAGAAGAGGGCTTTGGATTTTCCGCGATAATTGACCTCTACGGCGCCGAGATTCTTGGTATAGAATTTCAGTGTGTTTGCCGGGTTGGTGACGTTGAGGTGCACGTGATGAAAATGTGCGGGTTCGACTTTGGGTTGAGCGTTTGCCGTGATGGCGAAAAGGCCAAGGCTGAGTCCGGTAATGATTTTCGATAGTTTCATGAGTGGTTTCCTTTTTTAGAGTTTGCTGGGTAATGCGAAGGCGAGCAGTTCAGATTTAAGAGGATCCCCACCGACGCGCGGTGAGCCACCACCAGCGGAGAACACAATGTACTGTTTGCCGCCGTGCATGTAGGTCATGGGCGAGCCGTGTAAAACGGTGTCGATTTCGAGACTGTGGAGCAGCTCGCCGGTGGCTTTGTCGAAGGCTTGCAGCAGGGAACCGGTGGCGACGCGGTCACCGAGTTCATCGAGGATCGGCAGGAATCCGATGAGCAGGGTTTTCGTGACGAGCAGTCCGCCTTCTGCGATCACGCCTTCCTGGAATTTTGTCCCAAGGGGGCCGAGATTCAGATCCTTGAGCGCGGGGTGATTGCGGGGGCCGTCACCGAATGGAATTTGCCAGGCGTGTTCGCCTTTGTTGAGGTCGATGGCGGTGATGCGGCGGTAGGGCGGCTTCGTGAGCGGCAGGCCTTGGGGTCCCTCAACTCTGCCGAATGAAATGGAGTAAGTGAAGTCGGAACGCGCGGCATCAGGTTTGGATAGCGCCATGACGGAGATATTGGACGCGGATTGCACGTAGAGGATTCCGGTATCGGGGTCAAAGGAAGCACCGGGCCAGTTCGCTCCACCGGATGCGCCGGGCAGTACGAGTGTGCCTTGTTTGCCGTCTTCACCAGCGACCGTGTTCGGTGTAAATAGCGGGCCGTAGGTGTAGTCTTCGAGGATTTTCATGGCTTCGGCGCGCAGTTCAGGGGTGAAATCGATGATGGTTTCATCTGTGAGACCTTGTACTTCGAAGGCGGGTGGTTTTGTGGGGAAGGGCTGAGTTTTGGAGAGCAGTTCGCCGGGTACCCAGGACGCAGGGACGAGGCGTTCTTCGATGGGCCAGATGGGTTCTCCGGTCACGCGGTTGAATACGTAGGTGAAGCCTTGTTTGCTGACTTGGGCGACGGCTTTGATTTTTTTGCCGTCTACAGTGATGTCGACGAGGTTGGGTGCGCAGGGAAAGTCGTAGTCCCAGATACCGTGGTGTACGGCCTGAAAATGCCAGACCTTTTTACCTGTTTCGGCATCAAGGCAGAGCAGGCTTTCGGCGTAGAGGTTGTCGCCGGGACGATGGCCGCCGTAGTAGTCGTTGGTGGGTGTGCCGATGGGCAGGTAGAGGTATCCGAGTTCATCGTCGGCAGTCATGAGTGACCACACGTTGGTGTTGCCTGCTTTTTTCCAGGAATCGTTGAGCCAGGTTTCGTTGCCGACCTCTCCGGCTTGCGGGATGGTATTGAAACGCCATTTCAGTTTTCCCGTGCGCACGTCGTAGCCGCGAATGTGTCCGGGAGGCGCGAGTTGCAGGCTTGGGAAGTCCATGATGATGGAGCCTATGACAACGGTATCGCCGACGACGATGGGTGGTTTGTTGTCGGAGATATTGCGCGCATTGACGGGACGTCCGAGGTCGTTGAGGTGGTCAACTTTTCCGTTGTTGCCGAAGTTCGGATCAGGTTTGCCTGTTTTCGCGTCGATGGAAACGAGTTGGCGGCCGCCGGTGGAAATGAAGATGCGTTCTTCGGTGCCGTCGGTCCAGTACTCTACACCGCGATGGTGCCACATGCTGTGGGTGATGTTGCCTTTCGCATAGGCTTCGGTGTCGTAGCCCCAGATGAGGGAGCCGTCGGTCGCGTTTATGGCTGCGACCTGATGCAGGCCGGTGGACATATACAATATGCCGTCGACGTAGATGGGCGTGCCGCGAAAGAAGAAGGGCTTGAATTGGGTTTTGCCATCAAGGTTGATGTCGATGGATTCCCAGCGCCAGGCCGGTTTGATCTGATCGAAGTTCTCGCGGTTGATCTGGTCGAGTGCGGAATACTTGGTGGAGCCGTGGTCGCCGGCGTAGTGATGCCATTCGCCGTTAGGAGCGCCGTTCTGCGCGGAAGCCGTTGACGCGACAAAAAGAATTAGAGCTAGAGCACCGTTTAGAGAATTACGAATGGTTGAGACTACCGTCATAATATGTTCCTTACTGATATAGGGGTCGCTGGAAAAGCAAAGAAACACCATAACACAACACCGCCCCAAGTCCAAGACCTGAGGCGGTGTAGAAAATCACCTAAAGTGGTTTTATTGAATTACGCGCTTTCGAAGAGTGCGGTGGACAGGTAGCGCTCTCCGGAGTCGGGTAACACCACGACGATGGTTTTGCCGTCGTACTCATCTTGTGCCGCAAGACGCAACGCCGCCACGGTCGCCGCGCCGGAGCTGATTCCGCTGATGAGACCTTCTTCTTTGGCGAGGCGTCGCGCCATCTCGAAGGATTCGTCATTCGTGACCTGCTCAATTTTGTCAATCAGGCTTACATCGAGCACATCTGGGATGAATCCTGCACCAATCCCCTGAATCTTGTGAGGACCGGGGTCTCCACCGGAAAGCACAGCCGAATGGGCCGGTTCAACCGCGACGATCTCAATATCTTTATCCTGAGCCTTGAAGTAGCGACCGACACCAGTGATGGTGCCGCCTGTGCCTACACCAGAGACAAAGACGTCAACTGAACCGTCGGTGTCATTCCAGATCTCGGGCCCTGTCGTTTTTTCATGGATGGCCGGGTTGGCGGGATTCTTGAACTGCTGCGGCAGGAAGAAGTCCGGGTCTTCGGCAACTTTTTCCGCTTCGGCGATGGCGCCGTTCATGCCTTTTTCACCGGGCGTAAGAATCAGTTTCGCACCGAAAGCTTTCAGCATGTTGCGTCGCTCAATACTCATCGTCTCGGGCATGGTCAGCGTCAGGTCATAGCCTCGTGCCGCACAAATGAACGCAAGTGCGATACCTGTGTTGCCCGATGTCGGCTCCACGATTTTGCTGCCAAGCGAAAGGATGCCGCGTTCTTCCGCATCCCAAATCATTCCAGCACCAAGACGGCATTTCACTGAGTACGCCGGATTACGGCCTTCGATTTTGGCATACACCTTCGCCTTAAGTCCCTTGCTGAGCTTATGCAGATTGACAAGAGGGGTGTTCCCGATACTTTTTGAAGAATCTTCATACACGCGCATGTGATCGTTCCTTTCCAGGTGATTATGTTCATTCAGGTACAACCGTTTACAATTTACAATTGAACCCAAGAATTCAGTGAATTATTCAGCCGTTACATTAGCACGCGCTTGTCGAACAGTCAACGGCCCCGCATTCTGACGAATCGTGGCGAGCGGGGGATAGAAGATCGACGGGGCGAAGGCGTATACTGTCGCGAGTGCGTAGAGCTTGAAGTGAGTAGGGCTTGAAGTGCGCAGGCCTCGAAGTGCGCATGGAAACCGGTAGTATCTACGTGGAATCAACGAAGTATCAGGCAGGACAGTTATGAGCGACACACCTACAGAACAGCCCTTTGCTGAGGGTTTTGAGACGAAAGCGATACATCAGGGGCAGGGCTTTAATGGCGGTACGGGTTCCGTAATCCCGCCTGCCTACCTGACATCGACCTTCGCCCATGGCAATGAGGAAGGTTTTGATTACACGCGTTCGGGCAATCCCAATTTCCGCAATCTGGGCGCGATGCTGGCGAGTCTGGAGGATGCGGAACACGCGACGGTGTTTGGCAGCGGGGTTTCGGCCATTACAGCGGTGGTTTCCACGCTGAAATCTGGTGATGTCGTTGTCGCGGAAGAGAATATATACGGCTGTACGTATCGCCTGTTCGCGCAGGTCTTCGAAAAATTCGGCGTGACGGTGCAGTACACCGATCTGACCGACCCTTCGAACTACGATGTGATCGATTCGGCGCGTCCGGCGTTGGTCTGGCTGGAATCACCGACGAATCCGTTGCTGAAAATCGTTGATATCGAGGCGATTTCGGAACGCGCGCATGCGGTGGATGCGCAGGTCGTTGTGGACAACACCTTTGCGTCGAGTTATTTTCAGAAACCTATCGCGTTGGGGGCGGATGTTTCGCTCACGAGTACGACGAAATACACGAATGGCCATTCGGACAGCCTGGGTGGAGTCGTGGTCACGAACAGCGGCGATTGGCAGGGAAAAATGACTTTCGCGCAGAAAGCGCTCGGATTGCAGCCTGCGCCTTTTGATTGTTGGCTGATTTCGCGTGGTGCAAAGACGATGGGCGTGCGCATGGAACAGCATCAGAAGAACGCGCTGGCACTGGCGACCTATCTGGAATCCCACGAGAAGGTGGAATGGGTACGTTATCCGTTTTTAGAGTCTCACCCGCAGTACGCGCTGGCAAAACGCCAGATGACGGGTGGTTCGGGCATTGTCACGGCGAACTTCACGATGAATCTAGAGGATACGCGCGCGTTTTTGAATCGTTTGGAATATTTCACACTGGCAGAGAGTCTGGGCGGCGTTGAATCGCTCATCTGCCATCCCGCCTCGATGACGCATGCGAGCATTCCGAAAGATGTGCGTGAATCGGTGGGCATTAGGGATTCGCTGGTTCGTTTTTCGGTTGGCATAGAATTGATCGATGACCTGATTCGTGACGTTGAAAAGACGTTGGGATAGTTTAATGAAGACCTTGCACATTTCTGACAGTCTGCTCGATCACCCGCTTTGGCTAGCGGCCGATTTGGGCAAAACCATCCCCCATTCGCCGCATGCGGTATCGGTGTGTCTACCGACATGGGATCATGTGGTTGGCTACGAAGAGAAAACGCCGGAGGTGCGGGATGCGATGGAATTGGGGTACCCCCGATTCATACTGCATCCGTATGTTGAGGAGTTGTTCGACGATTGCACGGAACGATTTGGGAAATTCGGCCAGCGCGCATTGGCCTTTCCGTCGAAACGCGTGGCGGAACGGTGCCGCGACTTCGTTGTTGCCCGGTTGGGCGTTGAGGGAACGCTACACGCGTTGGGCTTTAAGGGCATCCATGTGATTGTTCTACCGGAGGCGGCAATCGAAACGGCGCAATCGTTTTGGCAGCATACTGGCGACATAATCAGCTCGCGCATGGCGGAGGCCTATCTGAATAATGAGGAGGCCTTCCCGGAGGCGAATCGTATGAAGAAAGCGATTCGAACGCGGATAGCGGAGCTGATCGGTGGTAACGTAGAGGACGTGTTTTTGTTTCCAACGGGCATGGCCGCTTTGGCGACGATCCATCGGATTCTGGGTAAGGCGCGTCCGAATGCGAAGAGCGTCCAACTCGGCTTTCCGTATGTTGATCTCATGAAAATTCAGGAAAAATTTGGTACCGGGTATCATTTTTTTCCGGAGAATGATGCTGCGGACAGTGAGGCGTTTCGTGATTGCTTAGGCGCTGAAACCATTTCTGGTGTCTTCACAGATTTACCGGGCAACCCGCTGTTGGGCTGCGCGTCGATTCCTAAATTATCGCGATTTTTGAAAGCGCTGGACATTCCTCTTGTTGTGGACGAGACAGTGGGTACGTATTACAACGTTGATTCGTTGCCGTATGCGGACATCGTCATGACCAGCCTGACGAAATATTTCAGCGGCGTGAGTAATGTGATGGCGGGCGCGTTGATCTTGAATAACGCTTCGCCGTTTTATGACACCTTTCGTGCACTGCTGCGCGATGACTATGAAGATTTGCTTTGGGGCGAAGATGCCATCGTGCTGGCGGAGCATTCGTTTAATTTTGAGTCACGGATGGCGCGCATAAACGAGACGGCTGAGCTAATTGCGGGTTATCTGCGCGTCCACCCCAAAGTGAAGCAGGTCTTCTATCCCAAGTTCAATAATCGGGCGAATTACAGCGCGGTAATGCGTGATCAGGGTGGGTACGGCGGCTTGATGTCGGTCGTAGTCAAGGATGCGGCGACGAATACGAAACCGTTTTATGACAACCTGCGCGTGTGCAAGGGGCCAAGCCTAGGCACGAATTACACGCTGGCATGCCCTTATACACAGCTGGCGCATTTCGATGAGTTGGATACCGTGGAAGCCATGGGCGTGTCGCCGTATCTGATCCGCGTGTCGATAGGGCTTGAGGATTTCGAGGACTTGCGGACTCGCTTTGATGAGGCGCTAAGCGAAATCTAGGGCGTCTTCGGGGCGGCTTTCTTTTTTGGAGCGGGTTTTGGCGAGACGATCTGCAACGATTGCTTGAGTGCCTTTGTATCGAGCTGCGCACCGGGTAACAACATCAGTTTTCCCTTCGGCTTGAGTGCGAGTTGCGCCTCGGCGAATGAGCGGAAGGGATTTTGACGGCTGCCCAATCCTTTTCCAGGTCGATTCGGGCCGAGCCAGGCAACATCCAGTGAATCGGGCAGCGCACGCACGAGATCGAAAATTTCCGCTAGCGTTATTTCCCAGTTTTTGTTGGTGTCGAGCGCGTCGAATTCAAGAACGGTGAGCGAGGGGTAGGCCTGTTTGGCTTCGGAATAGGACAACGCGTCGTTTTTATCGGCATCGACTTTGCCGAAATTGTTGGACAATGCGCGCGGGGAATCGAGTCGGTCGCCTTTGAAGTGAGCCTTTTCGCGCAAGGTGCGAAGATGGGTGCCACGACTTTCGATGCCGAGCGGATTGCCTACGAGATTGACCTGTGCCAGGGTTTTGGCGATGGGTGCCAGGGGCGCGATGTCGACGATGCGATTGTGTGAGAGGTCAAGGCGGCGCAGGGCATTGAGATTGGCGAGGGAATCGATGGATCGGATGTCGCTGTGGGGAGCGTCAAGTCTGGTGAGCTTCGTCAGGGATTTGAGGGGTGAGAGGTCGCCGCCGAAGGTTGAGGTCTGAAGCCGTAGGATTTCGAGGGACGCAATCGTACTGAGGGGTTGGAGACTTTGGAGGGGATTGTTTGATGCGTTGAGCAGGAACAATGCCTTCAGATTTGCCAAGGGCCTTAGCTGCTTGACCTTGTTGTCGCTGATATCGAGATAGACCAGACGTTCCATCTTGCCTGCCGCGGCAATCTCGGTAATGCTGTTTCGGTTTAGGGTCAGCTGCTTGAGTTTTGTGAGCTTTGCCAATGGGGAAACGTTTTCGATGCGGTTGGAGCCGAGATCGAGCGCAACGAGGTTGGTCATGGATGTCAGCGGTGCGAGATTTCTGATCGCATTGTCGTGGGCACGCAATTGCGTCAGGCCGGTGAGCGTGCCGAGCGGGTGCAGCTTCTCGACGAGATTGTGTGAGATATCCAAATTGGTGAGCGCGACAAGTTTCGACAATGGGGACAGATCGGAGATACGGTTGTCGTGCAGGTCGAGTTTTTTCAGCTGGGTGAGTTCGGAAAACGGCGAGAGATCACTCAGGCTGTTGCTTTTTAGTTCGAGCTCGGTCAAATTGCTCAACAGCTCAATGCCTGTGTAATCGATTCCGCTGAGGTTGTTCAGAGCGAGCACATCGATGGCGGCAAGGGTGTCGAGATCGAGCTCGTTGATGTCGATTTGCACTTCGGCTGCGATGGCTTGGGCCAGAGATGGAGAGATTCCCTCCGCTGTTTGGGTGCAGGCATCGGGAATCATGATCGCGGTAGCGAAAGCGAGTGACAGGTATGTGCAAACTCTATGGAAAATCGTCATGACTTGTACTAAATCCTCATCCACCTGAACATCTTTAGCAAACGAATCTCGCCTGTGATTGGTTGACTGTTCGGGCGTGTTTATTGCGATTTACAGGCCTTTGAGGAATGCCAGTACAGCGTCGTTAGTGGCTTTCGGGTCTTCCTGTTGAATCCAGTGGCCCATTTCGGGAACGATGACGACATCGCGCAGGTCGGACATGGCCTGGCCCATCATGGCGGTAAGCATCGGAGCCGTAGCGCCGCCGATCACGATGTCTTTTTGTCCAGCCACGAACAGGGTGGGTGCCTCGATTTTCACGCCATCAAGGTGTTCGGTGATTTCCCAGTTACGGCCGAAGTTACGGTAGTAGTTCACGCCGCCACGAAATCCAGAGGCTTCGAATTGGGCGACGTAGTAGTCCAGATCTTCTTGGGCCAACCAATCGGGCAATCCTTTGGCGGCACCGAGTCTGGGAATCCATCCACCGGCGACGCGTTTGCGGTCGGTGACTTCGGGATCTTCACGAGGGGAATCGGGTGACAGATAGAGACGACTGAGCAATCCGCGGGGATCGCTGTCGTATTCCGCTTCGGCCACGCCGCCTTCTTCGTTGTGGTAGAGAATATAGAAAAAGTTGTCGCCGTGTTGTGCGGTCCAGGTGTCCATGAGGGATCGTTTTCCGCGTCCGCCATAGGGCACGCTCATGAGCACGAGACTGGAGAATCGATCGGGATGAAGGAGTACGCTGTTGGCGGCGACGATTGCGCCCCAGTCGTGACCGATAATGGATGCGGTTTCGGCGCCTATGGCATCCAGCACACCAACCATATCGGCGGCGAGACTGACGATGTCGTAGGAGTTGACGTCTTCGGGGGCGTCTGTTTTTCCGTAGCCGCGCATTTCGGGGATGACAACACGGTATCCAGCTTCGGCAAGGGCGGGGATTTGGTGGCGCCAGGAATACCAGGATTCGGGCCAGCCGTGTACGAGCAGAACGACGGAACCATCTTCGTGACCGGCTTCGGCGATGCGCATATTGATGCCGTTGGTTTCAATATAGCGAAAGGTCACGCCTTCCACGGGGGCCTCTTCCATTGCAACTTCCTCCTCTTGTGCTGTGTCGTTTGCGCCGCTGCAACCTGCTGCCAGCGCGACGAGTACACTCGCGATTATCCATTTGCTTCGCATGGGTATGTTCTCCGTGCCATGTTGGGATCGATTTGTAGTGAATCCCGTTATCCTGCCTGTTGTTTGAGGGTAGATCAAGTCTATTCCAACCTTTTTGGAAGCGAGATGGTCTTAAAGGAGCGAACAATGAATCACGTATGGATTGGAGCTGAACATGAAACCCAATATATTCAGCCTTATTTTCATATTGGCCCTTGGGATTGGTGCTGACGCGCTGGGCCGCCAACTCAGCCAACCCGAGCTCACAAACATTTCGAGTATTTGCATGGAAGAGGAAATCGTCATTCGTGACTGAGGCACTGAGGAATTCTCTCTCGACGATTCCCCGGGCATGGTATAGTAATTACTCGTGATCGATTGTCTAGTAGGCTGGGCGCGATACTGCGTTGAGACAAGTACGGGGTACCGCCCGCTGAGTAGGTTGCAGGGATGCTGTTTGCCATGAAAAAAGTATTGTTGGTTCCCTTTGTCTTGTGCCTTTGTGTTTCGTGCTCGAGTACGCCTGATCGCCCTGCGTCGACCCGGTCGGTAATGACGGTTTCTCCTGTTTTGGACCGGACACAAATCCCCGCTGAACCCGTTTCGGCCATAGCGCATATGAATCCGCTGGTGGTTGCGCCGGGAGCGACAGGGCTCATTGATGTATTTGTGCGGGTTCAGCCGGGTTGGTACATTTATCCGACCGAGGTGAACGGTGACGGAATTCCGATGAAACTTGCGATTGACTCTGGCGACTTGTTCGCGACGGATGGCCCATGGCTGATGCCTCCGCCGAAACCGGGTCGTGATGGCCCGATGTATACGGGCAATATTCAGTTCAGGCGAAAAATTCGGGTCTCTGGCAGGGCGGCATCGGGACGTCGTCATGTTGCGACGATTACCTTCACCTATCAGGTCTGTGACTCGTCCGATTGCTTGCCTCCCAAAACGTTACCACTCACGGTGGAATACGCGATCGGAAGGTCCAACTAGACATCATCGCGTGTGGGCGGTACCATGGGGGGAAACCTGTTGATTGGTAACCTGCGTGGAAGGATGTCTCACCATGAAAAAAACCTTCGCTTTTGGATTGACCCTGTGCGGTCTGGGTGCGCTTGTCGCTGGATGTGGCGGCGGGGATGAAGACGAGCGCATGTCAATCGATGAATGGATTGACGTGTTCCAACCGTCTGCGCTGAGTAAAGAGGAACAGCGTGCGGAATTGGAATGGTTCGCAAAAGCCGCAGAGCCGTACGCGGGCATGGAAATCAAATCAGCCGCAGAGGGAATTCGCACGCACAAATGGGAGTCTGAGATACTGGCGAAAGCGTTTTTCGACATTACGGGCATCAAGGTCACACACGACATCATCGGGGAAGGCGAAATTGTTGATAGGGTGCAACGCCAGATTCAAACGAAGCGCAAACTATACGATATTTATGTGAATGATGCGGACATGATTGGCACGCATCTGCGGTTGGATTCGGCGCTGAATCTTTCGGAGTACATGGTGGGTGAAGGCGCGAATGTCACGAACCCGACGCTTGACCTGGATGACTTCTTGAATCTGGAATTCGGTCAGGATTACGACGGCAACCAGTTGCAACTGCCCGATCAGCAGTTCGCGAATCTCTATTGGTTCCGCTATGACTGGTTCAGCGATCCCGCGTTGAAAGCGGAATTCAAATCACAGTATGGCTACGAGCTGGGCGTACCGTTGAACTGGGCGGCCTACGAAGACATCGCAAAATTCTTTACAGGTATGGACATAGGCGGCAAGACTGTTTACGGCCACATGGATTATGGAAAAAAGTCGCCGTCGTTGGGTTGGCGATTCACGGACGCATGGCTGTCGATCGCTGGCGTGGGTGATAAGGGTCTGCCGAACGGATTGCCGGTGGATGAATGGGGCATTCGCGTGGAAGATGGCGTGCCGGTGGGTTCTTCGGTCACCCGTGGCGGCGCGGTGAATGGTCCAGCGGGCGTGTATGCGCTCACGAAGTATGTGGAGTGGATGAAAGACTATGCACCGCCCTTTGCGGCTTCGATGACGTGGTCCGAGGCGGGTCCGGTTCCGTCACGCGGCATTATTGCGCAACGGGTATTCCAATACACCACGTGGTTGTCGGACGATGCCTTTACCTCGCCGGATTCTCCAGTCACCGATGCCAACGGGAAACCGCTTTGGCGTGTGGCCCCCACTCCGCACGGAAAATATTGGGACGAGGGCATGAAGGTCGGTTATCAGGACGCGGGGTCATGGACAATTCTAAAGGACTCCGTCAAGGGCAAAGATCGCCATGCGGCGTGGTTGTGGGCTCAGTTCTGCGTATCGAAAACGGTGTGCCTGAAAAAGTTTATGGAAGGCAAGACCCCAATTCGCAAGTCGACAGTGAAATCCGATTACCTTGCCGAACGTGAAGGCGATTTCGGCGGATTGATCACCTTCTATAAATCGGAAGCCGAGAAGTTGTGGACGGATTCAGGCCCAAATGTCCCCCACTACCCCCTTCTCGCGGAACAGTGGTGGCAGAACATCGCGCCGGCGGTGACGGGCGACGTAACGCCGCAACAGGCCATGGACAATATCGCGACTTCGATGGACAACTTGATGTCCAAAATGAAACTCGCGACCTACTCGCCGAAACTCAACGAAGAAAAAGAAGCCAGCTACTGGCTCAACCAGACCGGCTCACCCAAACCCGAACGCCCCGATCAACAACCCATGACGATGAGTTATGAGGAGCTGGTGGAGACGTGGAAGTAGTGAATTAATTAGGGTTTAGAAACGGAAGCGGGGGCGACTCGGTCGCCCCCGCTTGATTCCGCTGCATTACGCGTTTGACGTGCGCGCAATTTTTCCCGCAACCGGCGTTAGTGCTTCTTGCCTCTTTGCTTGTCTTGTGTTTTACCCCTGTTCCCTCTATTTTTTGAACCGTGAGCTTCGGGGTCGCTGTCGCCCAGTATGGTGGCGTTAACGACGAGGTTGTCGCCGATTTTTCCGCCGAGGCTCACTTGTTTAATCTGTTTGTGGACGAGATCGATGAGCACGCTTCCGTAGATGCCTTCTTCGACTCTGGCGGTGATGTAGTGGCCGAGTTCACGTTCTTGCTGGTGTCCGAATTTGTTGCGCCATCCGTGAGCGGGTGCCCAGGGGGGAGGCCCGCCTTTTTTCTCAACCTTCATATCGCGTTCCACGAGGACGGCGCGTTCGCGGTGTCGGATGGTCTCGGGGATGTGGGCGGCTTTTCGGTCATCTTTGCCCAGCAGGTCGGCGGCTTTGTTCCAGAGGGCATCCATCAATTCGGGGTCGTGCATGCCGGCGTGAATGGAGTTGACGACCCAGTTTCCCAGTGCCTGATTGAGTTCGTCGTCGGTACGGCCATCGGCGAAAGCGGGAATGCTGAATGCCGCGAGAATGAGTGGCAGAACGAGCGTGGGCAACGTTTTTTTCATGGTTCTGTGGTTCTCCTGAGGGGCCAATTTACGGCGTGATCGGAGTATACCACGTGATTTTGATTTACGCGAACGGGGTCGGCGGCTATGTTATACTCGCCCTGTAAACAGGGGCTATTAGGCCCAGATACTTCCACATACCAAGGGGCCATATCGTGTCGGGTTGGGAATTCTGGATTGATCGCGGCGGTACCTTTACGGATGTCGTGGCACGCGATCCGGAGGGGTCGATTCGGGTTGAGAAATTACTCAGTGATAACCCGGATCGGTATGCGGACGCGCCGTTGCACGCGATTCGCACGATGCTTGGGCTTGAGGGGGACGCTGCGATTCCTGCAGCGTCCGTTCATTCGATAAAAATGGGGACAACGCTGGCGACGAATGCCTTGTTGGAGCGTAAGGGTGCCAGGGTCGCGATGCTGGTGACGAAGGGGTTTCGTGATCTATTGCAAATTGGCTATCAGGACAGGCCCGACCTGTTTGCGTTGAATATTCAGAAGCCGGAGACGCTCACGGACCACGTTATCGAAATTGATGAGCGGGTGATGGCGGACGGTACGGTGCGGAAATCGCTGGATGAGGACGAGGTGCGTTCGGCGCTTGCAACGCTACAGGGTGAAGGGATCGATGCTCTCGCGGTGGTGTTGATTCATGGCTTTGCGTATCCGGAACATGAGAAATGTATCGGCGCAATGGCGAAAGAGGCGGGATTCGGCCAGATTAGCCTGAGTCATGAGGTGGCCCCGGAAATCAAGGCGGTGGGGCGCGGGGATACGACGGTGGTCGATGCGTATCTCACGCCGATTCTTCGCGAGTACATTGGTCGACTGCGCGCGTATCTTGACCCCGATACTCCATTACGATTCATGCAGTCGAACGGCGGACTTACCGACGCGGCGACGTTTAGCGGGAAGAACGCGATTTTGTCGGGGCCGGCGGGCGGCGTGGTGGCATTTGCGCATGTCGGGCAGGTGGCGGGTTATGACAAAACCATCGGCTTCGATATGGGCGGCACGTCAACGGATGTGAGTCGCTTCGACGGACAGTATGAGCGTGTGTTTGAGACGAAGGTGGCGGGCGTTCGGTTGAAGGCTCCGATGATGGCGATTGAAACGGTCGCGGCGGGTGGCGGATCGATATTGCGATTTGAAGATGGTCGATTTTTGGTGGGACCGGAAAGTGCCGGGGCCTATCCGGGTCCGGCGTGTTATCGCAATGGAGGTCCGGCGACTGTGACGGATGCGAATGTGCTGCTGGGTCGCGTTCAGGCGGAATTTTTCCCCGCGTGTTTCGGGCCGGACGGGGATGAATGTCTTGATGCGGGTGCATCGCGTGCTGCGCTCGCTGAACTTGCCCGGGCGATTGGAGAGCGTACGGGTCGGGAGTGGAGTGTTGAAGAGGTCGCAGCCGGTTTTATCCGCATTGCCAATGAAAACATGGTCAAGCCGATTAAGGAGATCAGCGTCGCGCGGGGCTACGATGTGCAGGGGTATGCACTGGTGTCGTTCGGGGGTGCTGGCGCGCAACATGCGTGTGCGCTGGCGGAGTCACTGGGCATGAAAGCCGTGCTGATTCATCCCTACGCGGGCGTGTTGAGTGCGTATGGCATGGGGCTGGCGGATTCGCGGGTGAGTCAATCGCGATCGGTGCTGGAAATTTATGCGCAGGACTCGCTTGAGATGTTGGATGGGGTCTTCGCGTCGATGGAGGATGACGGAACGCGACATCTCGTCGACGAGGGATATTCTCTGGATCAGATTGAGCATCTGCGGTCGCTGGATCTGCGCTATACAGGTGTGGATGCGTATCTGAATGTGCTGTTGACGGATTCCGCGAAGGTGATTGAATCGTTTGAGGAGCGCCATCAGCAACTCTATGGGTTTGTGCAGAAGGATACGGCGATTGAAATCGTGAATGCGCGGGTGGAGTCGGTGGGGCATACGGTAAAACCGAAAGATTTCGCGCTGGAACTGGATGGCGGACCCGTTGACGACTTGGATGCCGTGGCGCACGTGGATATGTGGAGTGCGCAATCCGATTCAATGCAGACCGTGCCTGTTTATCGCCGGGATGATTTGTTGCCGGGCGCGACGTTATCGGGTCCGGCGCTTGTGGTTGAAGCGGTATCGACAATTGTTCTTGATAACGGGTGGTCGGCGTCGAACAATGAATACGGGCATCTGGTGTTGACGGGTCATGCGGCCTCTCCAAAACGGGCAGCGTTGGGATCTGAATGTGATCCCGTTTTACTGGAGGTGTTCAACAACCTATTCATGTCGGTCGCGACGCAGATGGGCGAAACGCTGGAGCGGGTGAGTCATTCGGCGAACATCAAAGAACGACTGGATTTTTCGTGCGCGGTGTTTGATGCGGGCGGCGATCTAATTGCGAACGCGCCGCATATTCCCGTGCATTTGGGGGCGATGTCGGAGAGTGTTCGGGCGATTATTGAGGCGCGTGGCACGATGGCTGCGGGCGAGGTGTATGTGACGAATGACCCTTTTCACGGGGGATCGCATTTGCCCGATGTGACCGTTGTATCTCCTGTGTTTATGGGCGATTCTACTCCGGTATTTTTCGTGGCGAGTCGGGGACATCACGCGGATATTGGCGGGATTACGCCAGGTTCGATGCCCCCGTTTTCAACGTCTATCGAAGAGGAGGGGGTTGTCATTCACAATTTCACGCTGGTTTCGGAGGATGTTTTTCACGAGCAGGAAATCACGGATTTGTTGTTGTCGGGACCCTACCCGGCGCGAAATATTCCGGAGCGTATGAGCGATCTTCGTGCGCAGGTCGCGGCGAACAAGACGGGCGAACGCTTGCTGGCGGAGTTGTGCGAGACCTACTCGACCGGGACGGTGCAGGCGTACATGGGGCATGTGCGTGAGAATGCAGCGGAGGCGATGCGTGCGTGCATTGCCGCGTTGCCGGATGGATGCCGCGAGGCGATTGATTATCTGGACAGTGGCGCGCGCATTGCGTGTTCGATCGCGATTGAGGGGGAGAACGCGCATGTGGATTTCACGGGGACTGATGCGCAACTTGAAGGCAATCTGAATGCGCCAGAGGCTGTCGTGAAAGCGGCGGTGTTGTACTTTTTTCGATGTCTGGTTGACAAGGCGATTCCGTTGAACGCAGGATGTCTCGATCCGATTACGATTACGATTCCGAAGGGGTCCTTGTTGTCGCCTGAATCACCCGCGGCGGTGGTCGGCGGCAATGTGGAGACATCGAACCGGGTAGTGGATGTTATCGGCGCGGCACTGGGCGTGGTTGCAGGAAGCCAGGGCACTATGAATAATTTTACTTTCGGCACGGATGACTTCGGGTATTACGAGACCATTTGCGGGGGCACGGGCGCGGGTCCAGATTTCGATGGCGCGTCGGCGGTGCATTCTCACATGACAAATACGCGCATCACGGACCCAGAGGTGTTGGAGCGGCGGTACGCGGTGTTGTTGAATGAGTTTTCCATGCGCAGGGGTAGCGGCGGCGGCGGCGAACATCGAGGCGGGGATGGGGTGATACGTCGCGTCGAGTTTCTGGAAGCGATGGAGGTGGGGATTTTGTCCGAAAGACGGACGACGCGGCCTTATTCCGTTGGCTCGGCTGAAAAGGGTCAACCGGGGCGAAATTCGCTGCAATCGGGGGGGGAAACGACTGAATTGCCGGGTCATGCGTCGGTATCGGTGGAAAAAGGCGACGAAATTACGCTTGAAACGCCAGGCGGAGGGGGATATAGTCGCAAATAGGGGGCGCAAAATGAATAAATCGTCCCTGAAATGCGTCATTTGATATAGCATGCAAACCATTTAGGGTACCTTTGAGTCGAAAGGATCGATCATGAACACACGAAATCGTATAGGAACCGGGCTGATTGCACTTGTTTTTGTCGCAACAGTAACCGGATGTGAGACTACTGGCGAATCGGCCGGGTTCGGAGCTGTCCTCGGCGCGACGGCCGGGGCCATCATCGGCAATCAATCGGGTAACGCTGGCGAAGGAGCCTTGATTGGTGCGGTTCTCGGTGGCTTGGGTGGCGCGATCGTAAAGGATGTGCAGAAGACGAATGCCGAAAAGCGGCTTAGCGCGTCGGAAACCGTCATCGAATACAACTACACGCCTTCGCAGGGCGAAAGCATGATATTTGAAATGTCAGGCGTGACACCTACGGCGATTCCGCGCGGCCAGATGACGACTGCTTCGATGCAGTACGCATTGCTGGGAACGGGCGCGGGAAAGACGGTAACCGAGACGCGCATCATCAAACGCAACGGTGAAGTCATCTCGCAGATCTCCTCGCAGAAATTCACGCGCAATGATGGGACGTGGGTCAGTAACCAGCAATTCCGGATTCCTGAAAATTGGGACGCGGGCGAATACACGCTTGAACAGACCGCGCAGACGGACCAGTCCACAGTGTCGGGGAATACGAAGTTTTACGTGGAGTAACCGGAGAAAAGCATCTTGAGACGCACATCATTTCTAGCTTCTTTGTTGGCAACCCTAGTTGTGTGTGTCTGCGCGACTGCGGAGAACATCAACACCCTCCCGCGTCCCGTCTATGTATCCATCGAATCAATGATGAAGCAGGAGATGGAGAAACAGGAGACCGTCGGTGCGGCGATAGGTATTGTGCATCACGGCGAGATTGTCTATTTACAGAGTTATGGCATGGCGGATCAGCGCGATAATGTTCCGGTGACGACTGAATCGATGTTTCGGTGGGCATCGATATCGAAGCTGGTGACGGCGTTGGCGGCGATGCAGTTGTGGGAACAGGGCAAGCTGGATCTGGATGCGGATGTGCGTGAGTATGTGCCGGAGTTTCCGGATAAGGGCGTGAAAATTACAGCTCGACAGTTGATGGGACATCAGGGCGGCATCGTGCATTACTCGAACGGCGAAGTCATTCCGACAAAAATCGACTATGATGTGGAGCATCCTTATGAGAGTGTAATTTTATCTCTGGACAAGTTCAAGGAATCGCCGCTCATCGGTAAACCTGGCGCGCAATTTTCGTATACGACACATGGTTTTATGTTGCTGAGCGCGGTGGTCGAACGGGCGGGCGGTGAGGCATTCGCGAAACAGGCGCATGACCGTATTTTTGAGCCGAGCGGCATGGAAACGATGCAACCAGATTATCCGTGGGTGGATATTCCGAATCGGGTTTCGGGATACTACAAAAGTCGGCGCGGACCGCGGCCTTCGGGTGATCGGGACGTACACTGGAAATTGGGCGGCGGCGGATTTATTTCGAACATTGAAGATTTAACGTTGTTTGCGAAGAAGATTCTGGACGGCGGGCTCGTCAAATCGGAGACCTTGACGTTGATGTGGATGGAACAACCGACGGACGATGGTGAGGCGACGGGGCGTGGGCTTGGATTTGACATTCAGGGAGGGGGTATCGATTTCGTTGCGCAACATTCGGGTTCCCAGAACAAGACCCGGACGAGTCTGGTGCTGATTCCTGAACAGGAACTGGCGGTTACCTTCATGAGTAATTCGGAGTACACGGATCTGGGTGGTTTCATGCAACCGCTGATTAAAATCATGCAGGAACATGAGCGTGTGAATAATCCGTAATAAACTTTCAATGTCCACTGTTTATGTCGTAAACTACCCGTTTCGTCGAGTGGAACGAGGTGTATTGTGGACCAAACCAAGCTAAAAGCCCTTCTGGAAGATGTCGCTACGGGTGCGTTGTCTTCTGAGGATGCGGCTGAAAGACTGAAACATCTTCCTTATGAGGATCTGGGTTTTGCGAAGATTGATCATCATCGCCAGATCCGTAAGGGCATGCCGGAAACTATTTTTGCCGGGGGTAAGACCTCTGAGCAGGTCATCGGCATTATCGGGCATATGAAAGAACACGGCTCGAATATTCTGGCGACGCGTTGTGATGCGGATATGGCCAAAGATGTTCTGGCGGCGCACCCGGATGTGACGTATCATGATACGGCGCGCTGCTTGACGCTTTCCTTTTCTGAGCCTGAGACTCGTACGGGATATATCGCGATTGTGTGCGCGGGTACTTCGGATTTGCCTGTCGCCGAAGAAGCCTCTGTGACGTGCGAGATGCTGGGTAATCGCGTAGAACGCATCACGGACATCGGCGTGGCGGGATTGCATCGGTTATTGGACCAGCGTGAAGCGCTTTCGGGTGCGAACGCGATTGTGGTTTGCGCGGGTATGGAAGGTGCGTTGCCGACGGCGGTGGCGGGATTGGTAGATAAGCCTGTAATCGCGGTTCCGACGAGTGTTGGTTATGGAGCCAGTTTTGGCGGCATTGCGGCGTTGTTGGGCATGTTGAATTCCTGCGCGGAAGGCGTGACGGTGGTAAATATTGACAACGGATTTGGTGCGGCGATTACGGCGTCGCTGATTAATCGTCTGGCGAATGGAGAAGCCTCGTGAAGATGCTTTACTTTGATTGTTTCTGCGGCGCGGCCGGCGACATGATTGTGGGCGCGCTGATTGATGCCGGGGCAGACTTTGCGAAACTTGAGGCGTCTCTGAATACGCTGGAAGTGGATGGTTATCGGCTGTCCTGTGAAAAAGTAAACAAACACGGCACGATGGCCACGAAATTTGATGTGCATCTGGATGAACAGCATGACCATCCGCATCGCCATTTGCGCCATGTGGTGGAGATTATCGAATCGGGCGATCTGCCGGATGAAGTGAAGAAGGCCAGCCTGGAAACCTTTCGGCGCGTGGCGGAATGTGAAGCAGAAGTGCATGGGACCACGATTGAGAAGGTACATTTTCATGAAGTTGGTGCCGTGGATTCCATCATTGATATTGTCGGGACGCATCTGGCGTTGCATCAGTTAAAGCCTGACGTGATTCAGTCTTCGGCATTGCACGTCGGCAGTGGCACGGTCAAGTGTGCCCACGGCATTATGCCTGTTCCGGCTCCGGCGACGGCTCTTTTGTTGCGTGGTGTGCCGAGTTATGGCGGCGAGGTTGATGGTGAACTCGTAACGCCTACCGGTGCGGCATTATTGGCGCAATTGGCTGAGTCTTTTGGTCCGATGCCGACGATGACGATTGAATCGGTTGGCGTAGGAAGCGGCACGAAGGATATTCCGGATCGTCCGAACGTGATTCGCGCGATGATCGGCGAGACCTCTGATAGCCAAACGGCCAATGAAACGGTGGTTGTGATAGAAGCAAACATTGACGACATGAATCCGGAGCTGTTTCCTCCCCTGGTGAGTGATTTACTGGTGAACGGCGCGCGTGACGTATTCCTGACGCCGATTCTGGGCAAGAAGGGCCGTCCTGCTCATCTCATCACGGTCCTGGTGGATGAAGCGCTCGTTTCGGTGGCGGCCGATACGCTGCTTAACGGTTCGTCTACCCTAGGTTTGCGTATGCGCCGCGAGGAACGGATCACCTTGGAACGCGAATGGAAATCGGTTGCTACACCGTGGGCCCCTGTAAGAATAAAAATTGGAACGTACAAAGGTTCGGTGAGCAGTACCGCACCGGAATATGATGATTGCGAGCGGGTCGCCCGAGAAGCGGGTGTCACGACGCGGGAAGTTTATGAAGCCGCTTATGCAGCGGCGATAAAAGGAGAATTTATCGATGGCTGATCGGATAGGCGTATACCCGGGCAGTTTTGACCCGCCGACAAAGGGGCACATCGACTTGATGGAACGCGCCGCGAGGTTGTTTGACAGAGTTGTGGTGGCGGTGGCGAACAATACGGAAAAACACAATCTCTTTACCTATGAAGAACGGGTGGGCATGATTGAAGAGCTGACGCAACATATCGGCTGTATCGAGGTACGTCCGTTTAAGGGATTGATTATCGATCTCGTGCGTGAATTGGACGCGATTGCGCTGATTCGTGGATTGCGCGCGGTGTCTGACTTTGAAAACGAGATGACGATGGCGGCGACGAATCGTCGAATGCTGCCTTCCTGCGACACGATCAGTTTCATGCCGAGCGAGGAGTATATGTTTGTGAGCTCGCGGCTGGTAAAGGAAATCGTTCAGTTGGGCGGAGATGCTTCACAGTTTGTGCCGGACATCGTGATGGAACGCATGAAGGAAAAGTTCAACAGGTAGCGATTTATCCGGTTAGCTACGCGCCGAACTGTCCGAGGTGATGTTCGAAGTGGCGGTAGTGAAATTTTGGCCAGTTTTTGGATCCGAGGTCGCCGAATACAGGATGGCTTGAGGTCTCCAGTGTTCCGTCCGCGATTCCTGAAATGAAGGTATCCACCACTTCGCGTAAATCGTCCATGGTTCCCTCGCTTAGGACATTGAGCGTCCCGCCCGAATTGTCCTTGAACTTCACGTTCTTTGGAAACTTGATTATTCCCTCACGCAACAACGGCCCGACGATATTCTTCAGTAAAAAGTTTCCCTGATAGGGCACATTCGTTGAAGATTCCATCGAACTTTTCACGACCCAGACGAGATGTCCGACCAAGGTATCTTTGCGAAGGGTCCCCCACGCTGGTTCAGCGTCGTCAGGAATGGACTCAATCCGTTGCAGGATTTCGTCTACGGTGTTACGGTCCAGGGCTGGCATGGTGTTGGTCTCCTCGTGTGTTTCGGAATATCCACGCTACGGTATCGGCGTCCCTGATTTCAATCCCGCTGGGAAAGGCTTGACGAGAAAGGGTATACTAGACACATGGAAATCCTCGTTCTCACAATGGTTGTATTCGGCGTTGTTGTGCTGATTATGTCTGTGGGCGCTATCTTTCAGGGAAAGTGCCTGCGCGGATCGTGCGGCGGCGAAGAAATCTGGGATGCCGATGGGGAATTGCTGAATTGCGCGACGTGTCCGGTGCGCCAACGCGGGGAATGCGAATCGGATTCGACCTGATCTCAGCTCCTTCGGGTTAACAAAAGGGAAACCAGTATGACGCAGGAACATCTCAAGGAATTGCTACAGAAGCTCCACGATGAGTTGTCGAAAACGGAATCGCTGGACGATGATGCGAAATCGTTATTGGGTACGGTCGTCGACGACATTCAGGCTATTGCCGGATCTGACGACAGCGCGGAGGAGCCTCACGGGTTGATTGACCGCCTCAATGAAGCCAAGCAGGATTTTGAAGAGGACCATCCGGAATTGACTCAATCCATCGGCCGCGTCATTGATGCGCTGGCTCGACTCGGCATCTAAACGAAACGAATACAGCACGACAGGAGTACCACTTGATGGAATACCGCATTGAAACCGATACGATGGGCGAGATGAAGGTCCCGTCGGATCGATACTATGGCTGCCAGACTGCGCGCTCGCTGGAGAATTTCAAGATTGGCACAGAGCGTATGCCGCGGGAAACGATTCGGGCGTTGGGTATTCTGAAGAAGTCGGCGGCACTGACGAATCATGCGCTGGGCCTGATGGACGAAGACATTTTAAACGCAATCGTGCAGGCAGCGGATGAAGTCATCGAGGGGAAACTGGACGACCATTTTCCGTTGGTGGTGTGGCAGACGGGTAGCGGCACGCAGACGAACATGAACTCGAACGAGGTGATTTCGAATCGCGCGATTGAGATTCTGGGTGGTGAACTGGGCAGCAAAACGCCCGTGCATCCGAACGATCACGTGAACATGTCGCAATCGTCGAACGATACTTTCCCAACGGGCATGAGTATTGCAGCGGTGGAGCAGATTCATCACCATTTGATCCCGAAGCTCACGCTATTGCGAGATACCTTGGCTGATAAGGCAGAGGCATTTCAGGACATCATTAAGATCGGGCGTACGCACCTGATGGACGCGACCCCGTTGACGCTGGGCCAGGAATTCTCAGGTTATGCGCAACAGTTGACGAATGGTATCGAACGCATTGAGTCAACACTGGAAAAGCTAGGCGAATTGGCGCTGGGCGGCACGGCGGTGGGCACGGGACTGAATACGAAAAAGGGCTATGACGTGCAGGTCGCGGCGAAAATTGCTGAATTGACTGGGCTTCCCTTCACGACGGCACCGAATAAATTTGAAGCCCTTGCCGCGCATGACGCGATGGTGATGACGCACGGCGCACTGAAGACGGTCGCGGCGAGTCTGATGAAAATCGCGAACGACATCCGTTTCCTGGCGAGTGGACCCCGTTGTGGTTTGGGCGAAATCATCATCCCTGCGAACGAGCCGGGGTCTTCGATTATGCCGGGCAAGGTCAATCCGACCCAGTGCGAAGCGACGACGATGGTGGCGGCGCAGGTGATGGGCAATGACGCGACCGTGAATATCGCGGGGGCTACGGGCCATTTTGAGTTGAACGTGTTCAAGCCGGTAATCATGTATAACGTGTTGCAATCGATTCGACTGCTGGGCGATGCGGCACAAAGTTTTAATGACCATTGCGCGGTGGGCATTGAGCCGAATCAGGAGCGTATCGACGAGTTGCTGCACAAGTCGCTGATGCTGGTGACGGCGTTGAACAGTAAAATCGGTTATGACAACGCCGCGAAAATTGCGAAGACGGCGTACAACAACGGCACGACGTTATTGGAAGAAGTGCTGAATTCCGGACTGCTCACGGAAGAAGAATTCCATGAGGCCGTTGACCCGTCGAAGATGATTGGTCCATCGGACTAGGTCAGCAGGTCTTCTGCGAGTATCGCGTCGGCGCGCTTCTTCCGGTAGGCGCGGATTTTTTCGAGTTGGCTTTCGTCTGAAGTACCCAGAATGGAAATGGCGAGCAGCGCGGCGTTTTGTGCACCGGCTTTCCCGATTGCGAGAGTCCCTACTGGAATGCCGCCGGGCATCTGTGCGGTGGAAAGTAATGAGTCGAGTCCGTTGAGCGCGCTGGTCATGGGCACGCCGAGCACCGGACGTACCGTTTTCGAAGCAATGACTCCAGCAAGGTGTGCGGCACCGCCTGCGCCGCCGATAAACACTTGACAGCCACGGGCTTCGACATCTTTGAGGTATTCGACGAGTTCGCCGGGCGTGCGGTGGGCGGAGAGCACTCTGCATTCGTGGGGAATGTCGAAGTCGTTCAGAATGTCTGAACCGGCTTTCATCACGTCCCAGTCGGATTTGCTGCCCATTATCATCACTACTTTAATTTCGTTTGTGTCGCCCACGGCTCATGTTCCTTCTATTTGCGTCCAGTTTATGGATCGTTATTCTTGGAAAACGAGTAGTATACTGGAACGCGAATCCGATGTCACTTCCCAATGTTGGGGATATACGGCTGTGGGAATCATCGGGGCGAAACAGGTATCATATCGGTCTTAACTTGAGACAGGGGATGAATTCGTTGGACGCGCAGAAATTAATAGAGAAATTTAAGTCGAAAGAGGCGGTTGTAGGGGTAATCGGGCTTGGTTACGTAGGCCTTCCTTTGGTGATGGAGTTTTGCCGCAATGATTTTCGTGTGGTCGGCTTCGATATTGATACGGACAAGATTGAGCGCTTGAACCGCGGCGAGAGCTACATCCACCACATTCCCTCCGAAGAAGTAAGTGTCATCGCAAAGGGTGGCCTGCTGGAAGCCACGAGTGATTTTTCGCGTGCGTCCGAGGCGGATGCGATTCTGATTTGTGTACCGACGCCGCTGGCGGACAATCACGAGCCGGATTTGAGTTATATCGAGGCTACCGCGAAGGCCATCGCGCCGCATGTTCGCGAGGGGCAGTTAATCATCCTGGAATCGACGACCTATCCCGGCACGACCAAGGAAGTATTGCGCGTTATTTTGGAAACGGGCGGGTTGAAAGCCGGGGTCGATTTCTTGTTGGCGTATTCGCCTGAGCGCGAGGACCCGGGTAATCCGACATTTTCGACGAGCAAAATCCCCAAGGTCGTCGGCGGTACGGATGCGGCATCGCTGGATGCGGCGGACGCGTTGTATAGCCAGATCGTGGTGAGCACGGTGCGCGTGTCGAACACAGAGACGGCGGAGGCGGTAAAACTGCTGGAGAATATTTTTCGCAGTGTGAACATCGCGTTGGTGAATGAATTGAAGATGGTGTACTCGAAAATGGGCATCGATGTGTGGGAAGTAATCGAAGCGGCGAAGTCAAAGCCTTTCGGTTTTATGCCGTTTTATCCGGGACCGGGTCTCGGGGGCCACTGCATTCCGATTGATCCCTTTTATTTGACCTGGAAAGCGAAACAGCACGGGGTCACGAGTCGTTTTATCGAGTTGGCGGGTGAAGTGAATACGGCAATGCCGGATTATGTGATCGCCGGGCTGGAAGAGGCACTGGAAACGCAGGGGAAATCGCTTTCGGGTGCGCGGGTGGTGGTTTTGGGCATCGCCTACAAGAAGGATGTGGCGGACCCGCGTGAATCGCCGGGCATCACACTGTTGGCGAACTTGTTGGCGAAAGGTGCCGATGTGTCGTATAGCGATCCCTTGATTCCGTCGTTTCCCGTGCAACGCCGATATGATTTGGAGTTGGATTCGGTTGCATTAACGCCGGAATCCTTGTCGGCTGTGGATGCAGTATTGATTGCCGCGGATCACTCGGATTTTGATTATGAACTCATCGTCAAACATGCGCCTTTGATTGTGGATACGCGCAACGCGACACATGGAATCGCCGATCCACAGGGCAAGATACACAAAGCCTAATCGAATGATTGAATCCTTTATCCTGCCAGGCATCCCGGTTCCACTGTTCTGGCTGTTCACGGGTCTGGCGATCATCATTCTGGGTATCAGCAAATCGGGCATGTCGGGCGCGGCGATTTTGTCGCTTCCCTTGATGATGACGGTGATGCCGGTGGATAAAGTCGCGGCGACGATGTTGCCGTTGCTGGTATTGTGCGACATCAACGCGATTTACCATCACCGCTTGAATGTCGTGTGGCGTCAAGTATTCGCGGTGTACTTTCCGGCGATCATTGGTATTGCGATTGGCAGTTTCATGTGGTGGCGTATCGGGCAGGCAGGTGTCGAGGTATATGCGGTCGGCCTGAAGCGATTCGTGGGTGTGATCGCCATCGTTTTTGGATTGTACATTATCGCGCGGGAGTCTTCGCTGAAGTGGGCATCCGAACATCGTGCCGGGTCGGTGTGGGCATTGGTTGCGGGAGTCATGGGTGGCATCACGACGACGCTGGCGCATGCGGCGGGTCCGATCGTGAGCCTGTATCTTTTTTCGCAGGGCATGGGCAAACGCTTGTTTGTGGGCACGATGGCCTGGACATTCATGTTGTTGAATCTTACGAAACTGCCTTTTTACGGTGCTATCGGCATGTTGCGCAGCGATGTGCTGCTTTTTGATTTGTATCTGGTCCCGCTGATTCCGGTGGGTTCGTATATGGGGAAGTGGCTGTTGACGCATGTGTCGGAATCGGTTTTCAATCGCGTTATTATGGTTTTGACGCTGTTGGCGGGGATTCAATTGTTGTTCAATATTCAACTGGTGACTCGCCTTTGGAGCTGGCTGAGCTAGGGGGAATTCGGCCTTCGCAAGTGCTATACTCCGTGTATCGGCGCAACAGCTGATGTCACGGAACGACTTTGGGGGGTACCAAATGCAGCGTGAGCCAGAAGAGTCGGAAGAACCAGAACTGCTGATAGGTCAGTTACTTTGGGAGGCGAGGTTGATTACGGTGGATCAACTCGACGAAGCACTCAAGCTTCAGGAAAATTCCGGGGAACGAATCGTCAATATATTGATGGCCTTGGGTGCAATCGATGCACAACAGTTCGTGAATTTTCTCACCTCGACGAGCGCGTATCCTTCTATCGAAGAATTGGAGCAATTCGATATCGAGCCTGAGGTCATTGCTCTGGTATCCCGTGATTTCGCGTTGCAGCACGAAGTGGTGCCTATCGATAAAGACGGAAACGAATTGATGTTGGCGATGGTGTGTCCACTGGACATGGCTACGATCGATGCACTGGAGATTGCAACGGGTCTGGTCATTCATCCGTTCATTTGCTGCGCCGATGACTTGCTTCCGTGCTTGCATCGCCATTACGGTACGCCGGGTACGCCGGCCACGCCGGAGCAGCTCGCAGGCACGATGAAATTGGCGACGGCGGTGACGATGTTGCGGCATCTGGATTCGTTGCCGGCACTCCCGGGTACGGTGCAACGGGTTCGGGAGATGCTCTTTGATGACACAGGTACGGCGGCAGAACTTGGCGCGGTGATTGAACGGGATCCGGCCATTGCGGCGAAGATGTTGAAGGTGGCGAACAGTCCGGCTTATGGTTTTGTGCAATCGATTGACAGTGTGGATCGGGCGGTGTCGCTACTGGGTTTACTGGACACTTATTCCATTGTCGTTACGTCGGCCGTAATTGATGTATTGCGCCATAGTCAACGTTTTGACTATGTCCGCTTCTGGATGCAGGCGACGACCTGCGCGGGCATATCGCGTGAATTGGCCAAGATTTCCGGTGTACGTGGATCGGGAATCGTTTCGGCGGGCTTGCTTCACGATCTCGGTCGGATCGCGTTGGCCCATATTATTCCGGATCATTACGCGTTGATTCCGCAGGGGCTGAATGGTGAAGAATTAATTCAGGCCGAGGAGGGGAGACTGGGCATTACGCATACGGAAGTTGGTTATCAGCTCGCGCTGCACTGGAATTTCCCGACAAACCTGGCTGAGGCGATTCGATTTCATCATTCGCCAGAATTCGCCACGGAGGATCATCGCATGACAGTGCATCTGATTCATGTGGCCGATGTTGTGGCCGCGTCTGCCGATCCGAGGCGTGAAGACCGCGAAGTGAACCTGTCCGAATGTATGGCGAGCATGAACGCTTTGGGTCTGTCTGAGAACGATGTCATGGGTTTGTTGCTCGACATGCCCGATTCGGGGGATACATTCTTTTAGAAAGAGTGAATAATCCTGACCAAATTGCGTCTGCTTGCAGGAACACGGTAGACTGATTCCCTGTCATAATCGATATTCAATGAGGAGAACTATCATGGCTTTTTTGCGTTTCGGATGTGTCGCATTGATCGGCGTATTGCTGACTGGCTGCATCAGCGTTCGGGTGGATAATCTTGAGGTGGACGATAGAATTCATGCCTCTAATCGTGCGACGGGCTTTCTGGATATGGAAACCCGCGCTGCTGGCGAAAACCGCCCGGCGGTATTGTACGTTCCTGCCGATTATAATCCCTCAAGAGAGTATCCGTTAATTGTATTCTTGCACGGCGCCGGTGAACGGGGCGATGATGGTGTGCGACAGTCGCAAGTGGGTATAGGCACGGCGATACGCCAGAATCCTGATCGCTTCCAGTGTCTTGTATTTATGCCACAATGCCCGGCGGGAGATTGGTGGAGCGCCATTCCTGGACGAGGCGGGGACGAATCAGGTCACGCGCACATTACGGATGGAATTGAGCAGATCCTGAGCCGTTATTCGATTGATGAGGACCGCGTGTCGTTGACGGGTCTTTCGATGGGCGGATTTGGCACCTTCTCGTACGGCGCCCAACACGCGGACCGCTTCTCGGCGTTCATGCCGATTTGTGGCGGCGGCGATGTTGCGGGTGCGGCGCAGTTGGCGACAAAGCCGATGTGGGTGCTGCATGGCGAAGCGGATTCGGTGGTACCAGTGGCGCGTTCTGAAGAAATGGTGAATGCCATCCGCGAAGAAGGCGGATCGGTGAAGTTCACGAAGTATCCGGGCGTCAACCATAACTCCTGGGACAAGGCATACGGAAAAAGCGAGGCCGCTGTGGAATGGTTACTGGCTCAGGAACGTTAATCAAGCTGTAGTACCGTTCAAGCGTCGATGCGGGCCGTGGCGCTGCCTTTGATGACGGTGTCGCCATCCTGATTCACCGTCACGATGGATAAATCAACTACGGGCCCGCCGTCTTCGTCACGAATGGCATCGACGGTAGCCGTGGCGGTCAAGGTATCGCCGGGCCAGACTTGTTTGGAGAATCGGACACCGTATTTTTTCAGGCGACCGTCTCCGACGTAGTTGGTCAGCATTTTTCCGGTCAGGCCCATGGATAACATTCCGTGTGCGAATACGCCGGGGTAGTTGGCAACTTCGGTGGCGTATTTATGGTCGGTGTGCAGGGGATTGTAGTCTCCTGACGCGCCGGCATATTGCACGAGCTGGGTCCGTGTTAAATCGTCGACGACGACTTCTTCGTAGGTATCGCCGACGGATAGTGAACTGGCTTGCAAGGGCATAATTGTTCTCCTCTGAATCGCAATCAGGATGCGGGTTTTTCGGTTTTGACGCCAACGGAGCGTGCGGTGATGACGAGTTCGCCGTTCTGATCGCGGTACTCGGTGATGCCTTCGCTAAACATCAGCTTACCGCCGCGGCGCCCTTGTTTCTCCCAGGTCTCCCCCGCTTTCGTCGTCGCGCTGAGCACGTCGCCGGGTTTGATGTGGCGATGGTATTCGAAGTGTTGCTCGGCATGCAGTCCGCTGGAGATGTCTTTGTCGCCGGGATCGGTTATTCCGGTGGCATTCTTGCCGGAGCCGAACCAGGGTTCGCCGATTTTCGGGCGCAAAAAATAGCTCGGGTCGAATTGGGCACTGGCCTGGACGAAGGTAGGCGGTGCTATCTGATGGCCGACTTCGGTGGATGCGGCATGATCGGCATCATGGTAAATCGGGTTCGCATCACCCACGGCACGGGAGAACAACATGATGTGTCCGGCCTCGATGGGAAATTTTTCGGCTGGCATAATAATTCCTTTCCTCATGGTTTTGGTCAGACCTCCCATTACACCAATTCCGACAGGGAATCGCAAGCCCGCGGCAGAAAACGCTATACTCGGATTTTCAGGTAACGAATCGGGAATCGTCGGGCACGTGCATGAGTGTTGATATTGAACAGGCCAAAAAAGATTTCGAACAACGCTTCGGCCGCCCCGCACAGGTTGCGGGACGTGCGCCGGGCCGGGTCAATATCATCGGGGAACATACGGACTACAATCATGGTTTTGTGTTGCCGATGGCGATCGATCGCGATACGCTTGTTCTGTCGGCGGTGCGGGATGATTCGATATTGAGTGTTTTTGCAGCTGATTTGGACCAGCGTGCCGAGATTAATCTAAAACGACTCGCTCGCTCGGAAGACCACCCCTGGCTGGACTATATTTCGGGCGTGGCGCTCATGCTTCAAGAAACGGGCCGATCACTGAGCGGAGCTGACATCCTGGTTGTCGGCGACGTTCCCCTGGGATGCGGATTGAGCAGTTCGGCGAGTCTTGAGATGGCCGTGCTGTGTCTATTTGAGGCGACGGGTGATTTCACGTTGCCCGATAGGGTTGCCGCGCAGTTGTGTCAGCGGGTGGAAAATTACTATCTGGGGTTGAGTAGCGGGATTATGGACCCCTTTATCTCTCGCGCGGGGAAATTGGGTCACGCATTATTCGTTGATTGCCGCACGCTGGAGCATCAGCCGATTCCGGCAAACCTTGGGAAGGCGCTGTTTGTGATCGCGGATACGGGGGTGCGCAGAGAATTGACGGCTTCGAAGTACAACGAACGGGTCGCAGAGTGCCAACACGCGGTGGCTGGGTTGAATGGCGCATTAAACACGTCGGGCACGCACTTGCGGGATTTCACGTTAGTGGAACTTGACGAGGCAAAAGATACGTTGGGTGATGTCGAATTCCGCCGGGCCCGGCATGTGATTTCTGAAAACGAACGTACATCGAAGGCCTGTGGAGCTTTACGCGATGGCAATCTGGTCGAGTTGGGTGAACTCATGAATGCCTCGGATGTCAGTCTTGTCGCGGACTATGAGGTTTCCTGTAACGAGCTACGAATCATGACAGACATTGCAAGGTCGCTGGAAGGATGTTACGGCGCGCGCATGACGGGAGCGGGTTTCGGGGGTTGCACAATAAATCTCGTTGCGCGGGAATGTGTTGATGCCTTTTGCGTGTTGCTTAGGGAGGCGTATGACGAGCAGAGTGGAATCGAAAGTGAAATTATCGTATCTTCGGCCGCAACGGGCGCATGTAGTACAACGCTGTAGGATTTCTCGATGCTTTCGAAGGCCTTCTTGTTAATGGGTGCCTGATGGAGTATTGTACGGAGGAGCCGTGTTACTGGTGAGGCAGGTTGCATCCAGAGGAGAAAACGCGTCGGTGTCTATGTGGAACGAATTGCTAGACCGAATCGCCAGCGGCAATCCTCCTGTCCCGCAGCGCACCGAAACCCTTTGTATTCCTCATATCGACGGCTGGGAGAAGGGTCGCGTCTGGAGTTCATGGACGATTGACGACAAAATGATTCAACCGCATGGCAGTGTGTTCGGCGGCTATCTGTCGGCGGTCGCGGATGAAATGGTAGGTATGGCGACGATGACGGTGCTGGATGACCATGAAATTTTTGTTACGTCAAATTGCCGGATCGATTATTTCCGGCCAGCAGGATCTGAAAAGCTTCGGGTCGAGGCGACGGTGATTCACCGGGGTCGGTCGTGCGTGAATGTTGAGGCAGCGTTTACCAATGCGAACGGCAAATTGGTGGCGAAGGCGTGTGCCACGCAATTGCTTCGACGCCACCCGGAGAAGTAGTGTTCAACGTCGCGAAGATTTGCCTTGTACCTCTTGAAATTCGTATATTCAATGGTTTGAAGATGCGATCACGATGAAGGAAACTTTCATGAATAAATGTAGTGTGGTAGCGTTTCTCACGATAACAATGTTCTTGACCGGAATGGCCGATGCGGAGAACTGGCCTTCATGGCGCGGTCCGACGCAAAATGGATTGGCGGCGGCAATGGGAAATCCACCGCTCACCTGGAGCGAAACGGAAAACATTCGTTGGAAAGTAGCGATTCCTGGCGAAGGCAACTCAACGCCGGTCGTGTGGGGAGACAAGATTTTCGTGACGACGGCTGTTCGCATTGGCGAGGCTCTTGAAAAACCTAGAGGACGCCGCCCGCGTGGTGAGCCGGCTCCTAAGCCAACGAATGCGTACAAGTTCAATCTGATGTGTCTGGATCGTAACACGGGCGAAATTTTGTGGGAACGTACGGCGGCCGAAGCGGTGCCGCATGAAGGGCATCATGTATCGAGCACATATTCGCCACAATCCGCAATGACCGACGGAGAATTCGTGTGGATCAGTTTTGGTTCGCAAGGCATCCACTGTTATGACATGGACGGAAATTCACAGTGGGACAAACCGACGATGCCATTGACAATCAGCAACGAATTCGGCGAAGGTGCTTCGGCGGTGTTGGCGGGCGACGCGATAGTTGTAACGCTGGACCACGAGGGCGAATCGAAAATTGTTGCGTACAACAAGGCCGATGGCTCGATTCTCTGGGAAAAGGCGCGCGACGAAGAGAGTACCTGGGCAACCCCGTTGGTGGAAGAGATTGATGGCACGCTTCAGGTCATCACGGCGGGTCAATTGGGCATTCGCGGTTATAACGCGAAGAATGGGGAGTTGCTTTGGGAAATGTCTGGATTGCTTGATTCGGCCATCCCGATGCCAGTAGTGGGCCATGGCAATGTATACCTGTCTGCTGGTTATCAGCGTCCTCAATTGAAAGCGGTAAAACTGGGTGTCACCGGTGAAATCACGGACGAATCGGTCGTGTGGCAGGTCAACAAGAACACGCCTTATGTATCGTCGCCACTGTTGTGGGGTGACCGGATCTATGTCACGCGCGGTTTGAGCGGATCGCTTTCATCGTTCAACGCCCTCACGGGTGAAGCCATCTACGAACGCGGGAAACTTGAAGGAATCAGGCAGGTGTATGCGTCGCCGGTGGGTGTCGCGAACCGCATCTACATTCCCGGACGTAAGGGCCTCACGATTGTAGTGAAACATTCGGACACCTTTGAAATTCTGGCCTCGAATCAGCTGGATGATGGTCTGGACGGTTCGCCAGTGGTGATCGGTGATGTTCTTTATCTTAGAGGCGCGAAAAACCTGTATTGCATCGCTGAAAAATAGCGAGGTGATACGGTCTCGGCAGCGCTGTTCAACGAATCGATTTCGTAGGCGTTTTAGAGGAGCTCCAGCTCGGCAGTCAGTGGTACATGGTCGGACAACTCTCGCCAAATTGCGTCGTCATGCGCTGTGGCGTAGAGCACCTTTAATCCCCGCACATAAATTCGGTCCAGGCTCAGCAGTGGTCGCTTCGCGGGAAAGGTCTTGAGGTGTTTCCCGTTGGAAACAAGCGCGACATCGTGCAGGTTCGCTCTCGTCGCGAAACGTTTCGTTGGGAGACCGGTCCAGTCATTGGAATCTCCCGCGACGATGAGCAGCTCTTTGTCGGGTACATGTTTGGCGATATAGTCGGATATCATGTGGAGCTGTTTGCGTCGGGATAGCGCCGATAGTCCCAGGTGCATACACAGACAGTGGAGTGTTCTCTTCTCCTCAGGCAACTGCAAGCGGCAATACAGGTGACCGCGCTGCTCGACCCGGTTCGTGGAAATGTCGACTTGCTCCCAATGCTCGATGGGGTATTTCGACAGAATCGCGTTACCATGATGTCCCAGGGTGTACACGGCGTTTTTTCCGTAAGCGAAATCGCTCCACACTTCGTCGGCCAGAAATTCAACCTGCGCTTCGTCGGGCCAATCGTGGTGATTCTCTTCCTTTTCCGTGTGAACGCCTTGCACCTCCTGCAGAAAGACGATATCGGGTTCGCTACGTCTTAAGGCGTCGCGCAATTCATGCAGCATGAAGCGTGCATTGAAAAGGGTGAAGCCTTTATGGATGTTCAATGTTAAGACCCTGATCATGTTCCCGTTACCTTGTGCGCGGTGCTTGGATGCGATGTTCTTAATGAACATACATTCTGCTTTTCGAGTAGCTTGCGTTAGTTTACCCGAATCTTCGTGGCATTCGAAATAGCGTTGCATGCTGACTTTTATAGACGTATACTCTAGTTGAGGTATTTTTGGAAGTGTCTGTTTTGGAGAATTTTTCATGCTAATTGCACTGCTGTCGTTCATGTGTTCTGCGCCGTCGGTTGAATTGATTTTTGAGCGGTCCCGAATCGGGGACACGACCTATGAGGCGTGTTCCGTGTTTGATGTGGATCGGGACGGGGAACTGGATATCGTCTCGGGCGAATACTGGTTTTCAGGGCCTGCGTTTACGGCGCGCCACAAGATCTGCGACGTGAAACCAGAGGGTGATTATTTTGATGACTTTGGGGACTACCCGATGGACGTCAATGGAGATGGTTATCTGGATATCGTGTCGGGCGCGTGGTTTGGACAAAAACTAACCTGGCGCGAGAATCCGAAGGGCGCGACCACGCAATGGACCGTCCACGATATTGCGGAAGTGGGCAATATCGAGAAGCCCTGCTTTTGGGACATTGACGGTGACGGCGCGATCGATGTCGTGCCGAATACGCCGAACGGCCCGCAACGCATCTTCCGACTGCTCCCGGGCAAGTCGACTTTTGAAATGCACACCATCAACGAACGCAAGACGGGGCATGGCCTGGGGTTTGGTGATATTAATGGTGATGGCCGCGGCGATCTGGTGATTCAAGGCGGCTGGTTCGAGGCACCTGAATCTCCCTGGACCGACGAATGGACCTTTCACGAGGAACCGGTACTCTATGGCAGCTCGAGTGTTCCGATATTGGTGCATGACATCAACGGCGACAACCTTGCTGACATCATCGTGGGCGCGGGACATGATTACGGCCTCGCCTGGTGGGAGCAAACAAAGGATGCTCAAGGAAAACGTGGCTGGACCTTCCACGAAATCGAAGGAAAACGATCGCAATTTCATGAAATGGTGCTTGCGGATCTGAACAAGGACGGCGTTCCTGAGTTGATTACGGGAAAACGATGGCGAGCGCATTCCGGGGGCGATCCCGGCGCAAACGATCCGGTCGGACTCTATTATTACGTGATCAACGGAGGGGATTTTGAGCGGCACACGCTGGATTATGGTCCGGCTGATCGCAACAGCGGCACGGGCATCTACCTGTGGGTCGCAGATATCGACGGCAACGGCTGGAACGATATCGTCGCGCCGGGCAAAGAGGGTATGTATCTGTTCAAAAACCTTGGCCAGAGAGAAGGCATACGATGAAACCATTCGCTCGCCGAACTTTTCTAAAAGCGGCGGGGCTTGCCGCGCTGACGTCTCCGAATTTGGCCGAGGCGGCACGGGTTTCCTACAACGACAAGGTTCGCATTGCTATCATCGGTAATGGCGGTATGGGTCGCGCGCATGCGTATTCGTTGGCGTACAATCCGAACTGCGAAATCGTGGCGCTGTGCGATGTATTCGTCAAACGCTATGAGGAAGTGGCCGAAAATGTGAAGACGATTACCGGAAAACGGCCGGATACCTATCAGGATTTTCGAGAGGTGCTGGGTCGTGAGGATATCGATGCGGTTTGGGTCGTCACGCCGGATCACTGGCATCCTCTGATTACGGTGATGGCATGTCAGGCAGGAAAAGATGTCTACGTGGAGAAACCGGTATGCACGACGATTCACGAGGGGCGCGCGATGGTCGAGGCGGCCCGTCGATACGGTCGCGTGGTGCAGGTGGGCACGCAGCATCGGTCGATGGACGTATTCAAGGAGACGATGCGCATCGTGCGTGAAGGGGAATTGGGACAGATTACGACGGCGACGGCGTGGATCGGCACGAATGGTTTACAGGGCATCGAGAAGAAGGAAGCTCCGCCGGAGGGTCTGGATTGGGATATGTGGCTTGGGCCTGCGCCGTGGGCGGAGTATTCTCCGCAACGACAGTTCGGATTTATGGGCTGGCACGATTATGCGCGAGGCGGTGAATTGACGAATTGGGGTGTGCACCTGATGGATGTGTTGCATTGGGGCATTGGCGAGGACCGTCCGCTCAACGTGGTCACCCTGGGCGGGAGTTATCGCGGCGCACCGCACTCGGACAATTACGAATTTGTCGAGGCGCTGTTTGAGTATCCGGGCTGCACGGTCACCTGGGAACAACGCCATGTGAATGCGTACTCAAACAAGACCTTTGGTATGAAATTTCATGGGGAAAATGGACGCGTCGAATGCCATCGCGGCGTATTTACGGTGACGTACGCGGATGGACGCACTCGCGAGAAGATGTTTCCGCCGCAAGCGTCCTGGGCGAATCCTGAACATCACAATAACTTTTTTCACTGCGTGCGCACTCGCCAGAAACCAGCGGCCGACATTGAGCAGGGGTTTCGCTCTACGACGCCGGCCTTGCTAGCCGGCATCGCGCTCAAGGCAGGGCGGAAGTTGCATTGGGATGGCGAGGCGGAACGGTTTATCAATGACGAAGCGGCGAATCGTCACCTTACGCGGGCGTATCGCGCGCCGTGGCATATCTAGGTGGCTTTGATGAAACCGATTCTTGCTTCATTATTCATTGTCGCTAATTTATTTTCGGCCACGGGTTTTGCATCGGACTACGACACGTGGATTCAAGACCTCGCCGGGGATAACGATTCTCGTCGCGCCATAGCTCGGCACATGTTACCTCGCGAGGGAATGCGCGCCGTGCCGGATCTCATCGAATTGCTACGGCACGACGACCAACGAGTCTGGCGCACGTCGCGCAATATACTCTCAGACATTTGTCATACGGTTGCCGTACCGGGCTTCGAAGAAGAACGCATCGCGCTGACCAGCCAGTTGACGGGTTTGCTGGAAGCTGAATCGCCGAAGCATGGGGTTATCGAATCGCTACGTCTTCTGGGAATTGTTTGCCCAGCAGGGTACGACGTAGCACCCATTGCAGGTTTTCTTGACCACAATGACTATCATGGCGAGGCACTCAGCGCATTGATTCTCATTGGAAGTCCGGAAGCCTGCGACCAGCTTTCCTCGCGGATCATTACGCTCATTAAGGGAATCAACAAGGTGCCGGACAAGCAAAAATCGTTTGATGCTTTTCTCGAAAGTATGGACGCGCTCCGCACGATCTCGCTGCAACACGACTACGCCTTCGATGATAATTTTCTGTACGGATTGAGTCCTATGCGCACCAGAGACGAGCGCATGGAATTCAGATCGTATATCCCCAGTGCAGTACTTCGAGCCATCGGGCCTATCGGCGATCCCAAGTTTGTAATGATACCCATGATGCAATCAAACCCGATACTGTTTCCGAATCAAGGCGAGCGCCCGGTCAATACGGCGGATATGATGGATGGATATCTCCATTTCATTGAATCCCTCATGCTAAATGGCGGAAACTGGGATCACGCCATAGGACTCTATGCCGACGCGCTGACATTCAACGGTTCGATCGGTGTGCAGGCCCCGGTATTGGCTGCTCTGTGCCGTTTCGGCGATGCGAACATCATCAAGGGTGTGCTGGCCATGACGGCAGAGAATCACGAGCTTGAGGCATCCATCTTGATGAGTCTGGACGACGTGCGTGGTCGCGAGAGCTTCGACGTTCTTCTGGAAGCCTACCCTTCCGCCAGCCGGGATATGCAGCTTGGGTTGTTGGGTCTGATGGGTCGCAGACAGGATTCCGTTTTCCTGGACGTGCTGCTGGCGAATGCGGAGAGTGACGACCTGGACTTTCGGGCGATGGCATACGAAGGATTGACGCGCTCGGAATTGCCCGATGGCGTGGATGCCATCACTTCCTATGTCGAGTCCCTTCCGAGTGAGGACCGCAAATTCGATATTGATAAGTTGCTGGCCTACGCGGATGCGTTGGGCCATCAGAATGCGACTGGGGCTGCTGGCAAGGCCTATCTCACGCTGTACCAAACGACGGACAATGCTGAATTTCGGGAGATCGCGTTTCAGGGCATCAAGGATTATCCTTCGGTGGAAGCCTACGAAATAATTCTGAGCGAGTTGGATCTCGAAAAGCTCTCAGAGGCCTCCACGAATCTGTTGATTACGCTCAATGTCATGATTGATTCGGTGAAATATCCTGAAGAATCGATCGCGCTTCGTGAAGCCTTAAATGAGGTGGTCACGGAGACGGCGAATGTGCAGGCGATTCTCGACATGGCGCATCAGCAGGGCATTGCGGAACCGTTTATCCGTAAGATGGGATTCCTGACGCGATGGTATCTGGTCGGGCCGTTTGCGTGGAAATCGTCGGATGGTTTCACTGCAAATCCTGTGGGCGCGCCGGACATTGATCTTGAAGCGAGCTATCCTGTCGATGGGCATAGCCACTCATGGGTTCATCATGAGACGGGACAGATCATCAATGCACTCGGGTTATTTGGGGCCCACGACGACGTCAGTATGTTTGCTTACACGACTTTTTCTTCGGAGACGTCCAAGGAAGCGCAAATTCGCGTCGGCAGTGACGATGGCGTGCGTATTTGGCTCAATGGGCAATCCGTTCATGAGAACAACATAGATCGCGGGATGTTGCTGGACCAGGATATCGTGCCGGTACATCTCAAAGCGGGCGAAAACCAACTGCTCGTTCAGGTGACTCAGCTTGTGGGGGGATGGGGCTTCATGCTTCGTCTGACGGAGTCCGACGGCACCCCAATTGAAGTCGCACAGAAGGCGGTTGGGTCGTTATAGTGGGTTGTGTGTGGAAGTCGTGCATCGAAAACGGGGATCCAATCGGGCATTCATCGTATTGGACTAAAGTCCAATGTTTTTTTGGACGTATTCCGTTCTGAGCTGATCTGCTGTTAAAGATCTCGATCGTGACAACTTTCAGGGTGCTCACGATCCGGCTAAATCGCGTAATTGTTGAGATTTTGGGTTCGTTCAGAGCACAGCAGTGCACTTTTGTCTCGAATACATGTGTCGCAATTTCAGGATGGGGCCGCGCTGAATTCGAAAAAGGGCTAGGATATACTGGTGCGGAAGTGCGAGAATATACGATTCATCGTGCCGCTTCGGATGAAAGGTTCACAAAAGGGGTATTTTCCGGAGGGCGTATGAGAAGGTGCGTAGGCTTTTCTGGAAAAGAGAGAAGCGGTATTCAATAAACAGTAGCGCGAACAATTCATGACAGGAAATCGCGAAATGGCAGAGGTAAAGTTGCTTGCAGGAACAATCGGTGCGGAGATCCGTGGAATTGATCTAACGCAATTTATCACGGAATCAATCGGCAACGAAATCCGCTCATTGTTGTTGGAACATCAGGTCATATTTTTCAGGGATCAGGATCTACAGCCTGCCCAGCATAAAGCGTTGGCGGAATTGTTTGGTCCGCTGGATTTTCACCCGGCTTATCCGTCGGTAGAGGGGTTTCCAGAGATCATGATTCTGGAAAGTACGCCTGAAGTGCCTTCGAAAATCGACACCTGGCATTCGGATATGACCTTTCGCCAGCATCCGCCCGTGGGAACGGTTCTGCGATCGCGCATCACGCCTCCCAAAGGCGGCGACACGCTTTTCTCGAGCATGACGGCGGCGTATGAGGGTTTATCGGAGGTCATGCAGGAGTTTCTGGATGCCTTAACGGCGGTCCATGATTTTCGCTACGGGTTTCGGGAAAGTCTGGCGGAACCGGGCGGTGAAGAACGCCTCAAGCAGGCCTTGCTGGATAATCCTCCGGTTGAGCACCCGGTCATTCAGGCGCATCCGGAAACGGGCAAGAAGGTAATTTTTGTAAACGAGTTGTTTACGAAGAACATCGTTGGTTTGGAACTGAACGAGAGCGACGCGATACTGTCCTTTTTGTTCAAGCACGTAACGACCGACGAATACACCTATCGTTTTTCGTGGGAACCCAACTCGATAGCGATTTGGGACAATCGGTCGACGCAGCACAAACCGGTGAACGACTTTTTCCCGGGGCATCGCAAACTGGAGCGGTCCGTTATTTTGGGCGACCACCCTTACTAGGGGTCGATTTTTCGACAGGGGATATTGTGAAGATTGGAATACTAAAAACGGATGATGTTCGGGAATCGTTGGTCGATGATTTCGGGGAGTATCCGGATATGTTTGGCAGGCTACTGCACGAAGTAGATGCCACCATCGAATGTGTGGGATATGATGTGCTGCGTCTTGAGTATCCGGATGATGTTGATGAAGTGGATGCGTATCTGATTACCGGCAGCAAAGCGAGCGTTTATGATGACGAGGAATGGATACGTCGTCTGGGACGATTCGTTCAGAAATTGCATCGACGTAAGAAAAAGTTGATTGGTATTTGCTTCGGCCATCAATTGGTGGCGCATGTTTTGGGCGGGCGTACGGAAAAATCATCGGAGGGCTGGCTGATCGGCGTACAACGTCATGCGCTGAATGACGAAGGCCTCGCACTAACGGGTCTGACCGAAGGATTCGACGTGATCTGCAGCCATCAGGATCAGGTGGTGGTTCCGGCGATCGGCAGTGTGACATTGGCGGGCAGCGAAAAGTGTCCCGTGGCCATGTGTCGGGTTGGGGATCACATTCTGACGATTCAGGGACATCCAGAATTCAGCCCGGAGTATTCGCGAAATCTTTTCTCGTTGCGCCGAGAACAATTGGGTGACCAACTGGTCGACGAGGGTATCAATTCCTTGAAAGTGGCAGTCGACAACGAGCGAATGGCCCGCTGGATAGTCGACTTTTTCCGCTAGTGCTTCAATAGCCAGATCTCCGAAACGCGCGAGTGCTGCCGCCAGTTTAGGTGCCCTTCGTTGGTGGGGCGATCCCAGGTGATAATGAGTTCGCGATCCTGAATCAGCTCCGTGGGAACGGGGAAGTCTTTGAATTCGCCGATACCCGTTCCGTTGATCGAGGGTGATGCCGGCTGGCCATCCATTTTCAATAGGGCTTGGCCGTAACCGGTCGTACGTATGATGTAGTTTGCGTTGGTGTCGAGGCCTTCGTAGACCACCGCTTTGGGCCAGCCCATGCTGGATTGAAAACTCAAACGTTCGCGGCTCATGCCGTTGTCCCACCACCACAGCGTCGGCTCCGGATTTACTTCTTCACCCGGCTGTGTCACGACGACGTCGCTGTGCCATACGTGATTCGATTTTGCAGTGTTTCCGATGTCGTCGTAGTAACTGCCAAGTCCAGGGTTTTCCCAGTTGGCGATGACCAACAATCGTGCATTTTTCTCGGCCTCTGTATTCATCTCGGCGATTTTTGCGAATTGATCTTCGAGCCACCAGCGGTTGTTCATCGGATAATCAACGAAATCGAGGAATGCCCCACGCTCGGCACCGCTCGCCTGATATTTCGGCACGCTCGTCTGTAGTTGAATCGATTGAAACAGTTTCTCGCAGAGTTCGAAGATGCGGTCTCGCAGGTCGACGCTCTCTGGCTGCGTTTTGACTTCGTTCAGCTTATCCAGAGCCGCCTGCATGGATGCCTGAGATCCGAACAGCTCAGTTCGACGGAGGATGGCGTTCACTTCTTGTTCCAGGCGTGTTTCATGAATGAGTCGGTGGCGCAAATAGGCATCGAAAACCGCGCGCACCTGATTCATTTGCCAGCGCCAGTTGTCGTCGAGCTCGGGATGAGCCTCTTCGAGCTTCTGCCAGAGCAGGAGCGTACTCTCGACGGCACCGTTATCGATCAATGAGCCGCGCCAATTGTTTTCCAGGGCCAGTATTCCGTCCGCGGCCGCTTCTGCAACGTCGGGGCCGAAAAAGACTCGACAATATTCTACGAGTGTCTCGCGTGGTTTCCGTGAAGGATCCCAGCCGAGCGCGCTCCAGATGGATTTGTTCACGTCGTCGTGTACGCCGTCTGAATAGGAAATGAATCCGTCGCTGTGCGGGGCGAACCAATTGTGGATTTGGGTGTATTGTGCCGGACGCGGATTGATGGCTTCGCGACCGAGCGTCAATGCATAGGCCTGGTCCCACCATGGCACGGGATATTGGCAGATCTTGTTGTGCGTGATGTCGGGATAGAGGCGATATTTGTACTTTGCGGGAAGGCGTCGACGTGTCTCTGGAATCCGGGGAGACGATGGCCCGGCAACGAGTCCGCCGAGCCAGTCCGGCGATTCCGTTTCGAGAAAATCGTAGATGTAGGCAATTTGCTTCTTGTTGAACCATTGAAGGGACAACCACACCCGTGCATCCGGGTGATACTGACTCAGTCGTTTTGAGATGTCCTCCAGAAAGGGGAGCACGAGCTCCGGTGGGTTGTGACCAGGATCGCCGCCCGGAAAAAATACGCCGGTCAATTCTTCGCAATCCTGGTAGAGTTGTTCATGTTTGTCGAGTGCCGCGGCGCGCGCATCCGTATCGGTGAGGTCGTAGTCCGCGGGTGTCCACACCCAATAATCCATGCCGTAACGTGCGCAGATTTCGCTCAATTTTTGATTCATCTCACGGCGTGTCACCTTCATCAGCGGGCCTTCCCGCTCATCCTCGAAGGGAATGTTCTCGATGCTGTTGACACCAAAAAATGCGAGCTCGCGCATGTATTGGTCGAACTGTTCGGGTGTCCAGGCATCCCAGGAATTGGCACGATGGCGAAATCCGAGCTGGTGGCCTCGAATCGGGTAGGCCGGGGCTGTGTGGCGGTCGATGGGGGCTGATAACGAAACGACGCCTTTCCCCCACTCCAGATTCCGTAACAAATCACCGACTCCATACAACGTGCCGCGCGCATCGGCACCGAGTATCCAGATGTTGTCGTCTGCATCCGCATAAAGACGATAGCCCTCGGCATTTCGTTCAGTGAATGCGGGAAGTTCTTTGTTCCAGGCTGGGACGTTTTCGGTGGAGGAGATTGCGATACCCGATCCCTGGTCAGGCCAACTCCCGGAAATAGGTAGGCGAATCCCGCTTCGTTTTTCGATCTCTTCTTGCAACACAACGCCGGCTGCTTGTTCTGCCAGCGGCAAATCTCCTGGGCGGACTACAATGCTCGCGTTGCTCAGGTCAATTTTCTGTGCGTCGGCATCAAGAGCGACGAGGAACAACATCAGAAGAGTGGTCAAGCGCATTGAGTGAAACCTTTATTGAAGTTGTTCTGTGGTTACATGAGATGCGGTATCGTGTTATTCTACATGGGATAGTCTCCAAATGCTAAAGAAGATGAATATGATTATCCCCAATACCCTTTCGGCCCATGAGCAGCCCGTTTCTGAAACACTGCTTGGCCCGCTACGCAACAGCGCGGATTCAATCGAAAATGCGACGGAACTAAATAGACGACTCCTCGATGATGGATATTTGTTCCTGCGAGGTGCACTGGATCGCGACCGGGTGATGGAGGCGCGCGCTGTTGTGTTGTCCAGGCTCGCATCGGTCGGGGAGATCGAAGAACCGTTCCTTGAGGGGATATCGACCGGAACGAGTCGGCGTGGAGAAGTAGTCGACGATCTCGGGGCGTTTTGGCAAAGGTTGTGCGAGTGTCCTGAAGTTCGGGACGTCAGCCATTCTGGGGCGATCGTTTCAATCATGCGCGACCTGTTTGATAGCGATATTCGGGCCTTCGATTTCTTGTGGATGCGCACAATGCACCCGGGTCGCGCGTCCGCCTATCATTTCGATCATGTGTACATGAATCGGGGATCGGAGCGACTCCTGACGGTATGGACTCCTTTGGGGGATGTCGGGCTGGACGACGGACCTTTGGCACTGGTAGAAGGGTCACACCTCTGGGAAGACATGATTTCTGAGTATCGCGGTTTCGATGTGGACAAAGACAAAACCCGACAGGGTCATATCACGCTCGATCCGGTATCGCTGGTGCGCGAACGGGATTCGCGACTGCTCACAGCGGAATTCCGGGCGGGTGACGTGGTCATTTTCCCGATGTTCATGTTGCATGGAAGCCTGGACAACCGGTCTCCTGCCGGACGCGTTCGATTGTCGGTGGACACGCGATTCCAGCCTGCAGGCGAGCCCATCGATGCGCGTTGGGTCGGGCGGAATCCGGTCGGGCATGGCGGAGGCTACGGGGCGATGGGCGGCGCGCAACCCGCGACCTCCAATCCACTTTTTCGCTAAGGGTCAAGCATCGGAGCTCTTACAACTCAGCCTCGATGGCGATCACTCTGGCGATGAGTTCGTCGGCGATACGCCGTTGCGCCTCGTCAAAGGGCGGACACTCAATGCGCACCGAATCCGTTTGGAATACGCCTTGTGCTGCCAAAAGTCGCTTGAAGAATTGAATGGAAATATCGAGATTCTGATTACTGAAGGCGAGAACTGGAAGAATTTCGTTGAAGAGATGCTGCGCACTTTCCCGATCACCCTCGGCGTAACGGCTGTAGATTGAACAATAGATGCGGTACATGGCCGTGGGCATGAAGACGTGCACACCGCGATCGAGGGCCTCGATCATTTGCATGACTGCCCAGCCTCCCGCGACCTTCAGTTGCCCCTTTGTCGCGTTCAATACCTCGGTATATTTCGGGCCGGCGGGGATGATCTCCATTTTCAACCATTTGAATTCGGGAATCGTCTCGAAGAGGTGCTTGATCACGGGAAGGGGTATGCCGGTACCCTCGGGATCCCAATCCTGAATCATCAAGAATCCCGGGTGCAGGTCGGCCAACTCGCGGATATTCGATTCGAATGATGCTGTCTCGGTGAATGGCAGGCTGGCCATGATGCCTTCGCATCCGCAATCGATGAGACGGCGCGCGACGGCAACGCGATCGGCCTGTGTTTCTCCGAAACCACCCCCGATAACCTGGGTACGCGCGTCGTTCAATTCGAGAATGGTCTCAAGCACGCGAATTCGTTCGTCTTCCGAAAGCATACCGACTTCACTGGCGAGTCCGCCCACGAGAAATCCCGCGACGCCCGCTTCCAAGGCATCGTCCACAGTACGCCGCAGGTCATTGAAATCAATGTCCCCGGTAGTTGTAAACGGCGTATTTAGAACTGTGACGATACCACGCATGGCTTAAATCCTTTATACGGCCATCATACAGTCTGGTATTAGCAAGTCCAAGAGTCTCGGTTGCAATTCCGGCTAAAGCGTGCTATTTTCGAAACCAGTAGCCCTCATGCGCGGCCTAAAGCGCGCGGTCGACTCTCAACACCCTACAGGAATTTTAAACTACGATGAAATCTAACCTTACTCTCGCGTTGTGCCTGCTGATTGTTGTCTCTTGTTCCATTGCCGCGTCGGCGGTCGAACGTGAATCACCGCTTCGAGTGGGAACCTTCGTTGTCGATGCTTCGCCGCCAGTTGGCAGTCCTTTGGCGTATAACCGTTGCGACGCGGTGGGCATGCCACTCACGGCACGGGGAATTGTTCTGCTCGGCAAGGACGATCCTATCGTCTTGTGCGCCGTAGATTGGATTGGCATCAGCAATGGTGGCTATGACGAATGGCGGGAAACGATTGCCAAAGCGGTCAACACGTCTCCGCAGCGTGTTTCGGTTCACGCTCTGCATCAGCACGACGCGCCGGTATGCGATTTCAGTGCCGTCGAATTGCTCGATGAACAGGGATATCAGGGAACGATGTTTGACGTCGATTTCGCGCGACAGACGATCGCCAATGTTGCGGATGCCGCGAAGGAGGCGATGGCAAACGCACAAGTCGCTACCCACGTGGGGCTTGGGGAGGCGAGGGTTCAAAAGGTCGCTTCGAATCGTCGAATTCTCGGGGATGATGGCAAAGTGAGGGTGGTGCGTTACACCGCAACCGCCGATCCCGCCGTGCGTGCAGAGCCAGAGGGAATCATCGATCCGATGCTCAAGTCGATCAGTTTCTGGAACGAGGACAAACCGCTGGTCGTGCTCACGTATTACGCCACCCACCCACAAAGTTATTATCAGACCGGAATCGCGAATCCCGATTTTCCGGGCATGGCGCGTTTCCTGCGCCAAGCGACGCACAATGGTCTCACGCACGTTCATTTTAATGGAGCTGGGGGCAATATCGGTGCGGGGAAGTACAACGACGGCGCGCACGAAAATCGCCAGAAACTGGCCGTTCGCCTGGCGGAGGGTATGGCGGAAGCGTATCAAGCAACAAAGAAATATCCCCTTACCGCCGAGGATGTCGATTGGGAGACACTTCCTGTGGCGCTACCCATCGCGCGGCATCTGAACGAGGAGGAATTGATGGCACGACTCAAGGACAGCAAGAACCTGCCCGCCGCGCAACGCAACGAAATTGCGAAAGATCTTGTGTGGTTGCGGCGCAGTCAGGTGGGAGACAAAATCGATCTCACGTGTTTGACACTCGGGCCCGCACGTATTCTGCACATGCCGGGCGAATTGGCCGTGGAGTACCAGTTGGCAGCCCAGGAAATGCGTCCGGACTTGTTCGTGGCGATGGCGGCCTATGGCGAATATGCACCGGGTTACATTTGCCTGAAGGAACACTATACGCAGGGAGGCTACGAAGACAGTCCGGGCGCCTCAAAAGTGGCACCCGAAGTAGAGGATGTGTTGATGCCCGCCATGAGAGCACTTCTGGACTAACCTTTCGTATCGCGATAGTGTAGACATAGGGACCTGTCAGCACGACACGGGAGATAGGCATCTGCACATTGCAGGCAATCGCGGTGGATAGGAGAATTCAAATATCAAGCTGGTTTCGGAAACTATCAATCGAGTGGCGACTGCCGATCGAACGCGATTCGCGCAACTTCGTCGAATGTGTATACTGGCAGGAATGTCTACTGCTTGGCTCGACATGAATGCGGCGCATTTTTTCACGCTTACTTAATCCAACCGTACAACGAAAGGCAGGCCCTGATGAGTCCACGTATGCAATCGACCATGATCGCGCACGGCGCGTTGGTGTTTCTGGTGGGCATGGCCGCGGGATTCCCCTACGCCTTTGTCATTATCGAAAAACTGGTGCTGTGGCCTATTCCCGGCTCGATCGATTGGACACCGCCGGGAGACGTTCGGGGTTGGCGCATGGCGCATCTCGAGGGGATTCTGAATGGACTCACGCTTATCGCTGTTGGCGCGGCGGGCGCGAGGCTAAAGCTCACTGCGCGTGGCGAAGCATGGATCGGATGGGGACTCATCATCACGTCGTGGGGCAATATATCCGCTTCGATGATCGGTCCACTATTCGGCGGAAGGGGTCTGGAATTTGGAGGCGGTCTCTCGAACAGCCTGATGTATCTTCTGTTCGTAGCGGCCATCATCACGGTAATTACGGCAATGGTTTTCGTCTTCCGTGGCGCGCGCGCGGATTTGCGAAATCAAAAAGAAGAGGATGCCGAATGAGAAAAATAACGATAATCGGGGCCGGCCAATCGGGCTTGCAACTCGGACTCGGCTTGCTCGATAAAGGTTGCGAGGTGACCATTGTATCCAATCGCACGGCGGAAGATATTCATGATGGCTCCATTATGTCGAGCCAGGTCATGTTCGACCCCTGCCTACAATCAGAGCGCGACCTGGATCTCAACTTTTGGGACGACGAATGCCCCTGGATGGATGCGCTCAGCGTCACCGGAGTCGGCCCGGACGGCTCTGCGCTTATCGACTGGTGCGCCAAACTCGACAAGCCCGCACAATCTCTGGATCAGCGCGTAAAGTTTCCCGTGTGGATGAAAAAATTCGAGGAACACGGCGGTAAACTGATCATTCATGAAGCAGGGATCGAGGATGCGGAACACTATGCGGAAACGAGCGATCTCGTTATCGTCGCTGCGGGAAAAGGAGACCTCGGCAAACTTTTTCAGCGCGACGCATCCCGTTCACCTTTCGACAGACCTCAGCGCGGTCTAACGCTCTTGTTTGTCAACGGCATGACCCCCAGGGACGACGAAGCGACGGGCGGACTCAGCGTGGTGCCGGGAATTGGTGAGTATCTTTGCTTCCGCGCATTGACGACCACCGGCGAATGCGACATCATGCTGTTTGAAGCAGCCCCGGGCGGTCCGATGGACGACTGGGGCGGCGTGCAGAGTCTGGATGAACATGTTGAAAAAGCACAGTCGACGTTGCAAGCCTTCCTGCCCTGGGAAGCCGAGCGATGCAAAGCCATCGAACCGACCGACGCGAAGGCCTTGCTCACGGGACGATTTCCTCCGACAGTCAAAACACCCATTGCCACACTGCCGTCCGGCGCGCACGTTCTCGGCATGGGCGACGCGGTCGTGCTGAACGATCCTGTGACGGGTCGCGGGGCCAATGGCGCGGCGATGGCGGCTTCGGTATATCTACGCCGAATTATTGAGCATGCGGACGATGAATTCTCTTCGGACTGGATGCAGCAAACCTTCGAGGATTTCTGGGATTGGGCGCAATGGGGCGTTCGTTTCACTAACGTCCAACTCGGCGTGCCGCCGGCACCTCACATCGTGCAAATTCTCATGGCGGCGCAACAATCGGAGGCTGTACGGAATGCATTCGTGGAGGGGTTCAATAATCCGCAATCCACCTTTCCGTGGATAGAAGATCCGGCCGAGACGCAGCGTTTCCTTGCGCAACATGTATAGGGAGCAAGACCTCAACGACGAACGCTAAGCAAGTTCCGGATGAAAATGTTCGCCGAGTCGCGCTCGTTCCTTGTCGGGAATCTCGATGGCGCGGCGTGTGTTGATGTTGAACGCGACTTCCGCGAATGAGGCGGTGCAGAGCAGCACGCCCCGGTCGATGTCGTAGATCCAGAATCGTTCTTGTTGCGCCTTGCGGGTCATCTCCACCGTCGTCCAGAAACTTTGTACGCGTGCACCCGCGTGCGGCAGCTCTATCAAGGTGCATCGACTTTCCATCGTGGCCCAACCCATGCGATCGCCGTTTTCAAGAGTGCTGAGCCAATCGTTATCTTCGTCGGTAATGTTCTCGCCGCCCCAGACGAGGTCCTGGAACAGACCGACTTGATACACGCCACTTTTGTCGCAACGTGCTCCATCGATGACCTGCACCTCACGTTCCACGAGATTCAATTTTCGAATTTCGTCGTAGGAGATGATGTGTGGCGAACTGCCCAATTGAATGGATCGCGGCTTTCCATGTTCCGGCCATTCTATGAGCGCATTCTGAGCGGCGGTCACTACAGCGTGCGATAGAACGGATTCAGTTTGTGATTCAAATGTCGGAGGCTGTGCAGTAAACACAAACGTAGCGCCCAGCTCTTCGCGCACGGGATTACGCAACTCAAGATACATCCGGACTTCGGTATCTGCGATATCCAGAATGCCGCCCCAGACCTCCAACGGTGCTCCTTCGAGTTGCTCGAGATAATGGCGCGTGTACAAGTCGGTGAAATGGGCCTCGGCGGCAGTAGTCAATCCGATTTGCCGTGAAAGTTTGTGGGCACCGGCCATGGCGTGGACTCCATAGTAGCGCACGTTCATGTGTCCCAACAGGTCGATCTGGTCGGGCGTGACCGAGGTTGAATGTAGCAATTGAAGGTCTGCCGAAGCCGTTGCGCTTGATTGTTCTTGTATCTCGCTCAATGTGGGATTCCCCTTTGGTCTAAAAGGAAACAAGGATATATCGCCGCCAGTACCATTTACCAGCAAATTTTTCCCTTTTGGGATTCCGTATAAAGCGCGAAAAACGCTATCAACCTCGTTTTCATACAATAAGGATAGTCCTTTCAATACTTCTCAGGTTGTCTTCCAGAGTAAGGATACGAACCTTGATTACCTACCTTAAATTGGTCAAATTGTACTGGGAGTCCCTGATCCACGAATAGTACAAAATCGCCATATATCGACAGTCGTGTGTGGTTTTTCTGGAACAATTTTTAAGCACAGCGAACATTCAGTTTTCCCACCATAACTGGAGACATTACTACGTGGTCGACGATTTCAAAAAAGGTCCCCCGGATGGCAACGACGATGCAGGGTCAGAGACGGAGACGAAATTAGGTCTTCCGCTCCGTTCCCCCGAATCGCCGAATCTATACCGGAAACGGCACATGATATAGTGGGGAATATTGGCAGCGTTTTGTGTCCTTACGATTTCCATCGGATTCCACATCATCTGGGCGGTCAATCATCCACGCCCGATCATGACATTGGATAAGTCCCTTCAAATCGTAAACGGCCCGATAGCCGATCCGGACGAACTCGGAACGGAAAAAGGGTTCCGCGTCACCCATGTCGGGGATACGCGGGTGATCACGCTTAAGGGATACTCGAGTGCCGTCTCTGCGCAGTCAGCTTCACTCGTTGTTTTGCGTACGGTAGAAATCGCGCCAGTCGAAGGCATCGAACCTGAAGTTCGCCTGTTTGCCAACTATATTGATTCTCAGTATCCAGCGCTTGAGCTCAGCGAGGATATGCAAATCGAAAGGACAACGGATTTCGATCTGGCGGATCTGCCCATTGGGCCCGATTATCGGATGTCCGCCGTTGAAGGAAAGCCGGTCACCTCTCGCGAAGAATACAAGGCTGTGATGACCGAAGGGCTTGGACGTACGGTTCGGATCACCCTGGAGTCCACCGATTTGGCTGAACCGCAGGTGGACATCATTTTCCACGTGCTTTACTGGAACGTCAAGTTTGCACACTTCTTTGTCGGATTGCTCTTCGGGTTGTTTGGGTGTGGCGTTTTCTGGCTGAAACCGGATTCCCGGAGTTCTTTGGGCTTCCTCATTTTTTGTCTCTATGTTGGCGTGTACTGGTTGCTGCGCAGCGTACCTCTTGAAGTACGGGTCACACCGGAGCGCTGGCTGTACTACTGTTTTCAGTGTTTTCTACCCATGGCAACCATGGGCTTCTTGATCACCTTTTCTCCGTTGCGAACAGTCGTCAAACGTCCGGTGCGAATTCTGATGGCGGGACTTATTTTCGGCGTGCTTTTGATCGCTTCAGACTGGTTGACCGGTCGCGATTCGTTCGATACTTTCTCCTTGAACACGAAAGTCTTTGGTGTATGGGTACTGTCCTTTCTCGTTCTGGCCGTATTGACCCTGCCAATCGATCTGGTCTTCAAATTAACCAAGGTAAATCTGAGCGCGACCGACCGACAACGCGCGAAAATTATTCGCATCGCCACGGCGCTGGGCTTCATTCCTGTTACGATCTTCACGCTGTTCTGGTTCCAATCGCATGCGGAATGGCCGAAAGTAAGGATCGTTTTTGAGTTGACAGTCTTGTTGTTTCCACTCATCACCGGATATGCGTTTGTTCCCCACAACCTGCTACAAGTAAGCGAATTTATGCTCGAAGCGTTGTTGTACGGCGTGCTCTTCATGGGCATTGGCTCGGCCTATTTGTTAATCATAGCGAGCGCAAGTCCACTGATCGAACAATTCATCCCCGGCAGCACCGATTTTACGAAGACGATTCTCATCGCCGGTGTGTCTGTTCTGGCGATACCGGTACATGGGCGCATGCGCACTGCGCTTACAACGCGGTATCGGCGAGGACTGCCCGGTTTTGATTCCTTGATTGAAATGATCGAGGAAATTGGAATCCAGGAATCTCTTCCACAAGAATTTGCCAAGAAGGCCGCTGTGAAAATTGGCAACATGAGTGAATCTTCACAGATCGTGATTCTGATCCGATACCCCAAGAATGATACGTGGCTGGTGGGTGGTGCGGAACCGCCGCTTCCGCTTGAGGACGTGACAGAGAGCTTCAGTTCCCTGATTGAATTCATGACACAATCGCAGCACGAACTCAGCAAGGATGAAATCATAGAACGCGTCAATTTGGGAGACTCGCGCTGGGCGTTGCTTGAGGGTTTTCAAGTGCTGAACGCCAATGTGATTTTCCCGATGGTGGCAAGAGGCCGCGTTATTGGAGCGATATCACTCGGGGATAAGTCAAACTACAAAAATTACTCGGCCGACGAATTGAAATCCTTGAACCATGTGGCCAGACAGATTTCCCTGATGCTGCATAGCCTCATCAGCCAGCAGATCGATGATCCGAATACACGCATTGTCGACTTGTATCCCGCCTATCCTGAAAAAATTGGAAACTATGTCATTGAAGGATTCCTCGGGGAGGGCGGCATGTCCTACGTGTACAAAGGTGCCGATAGTACCCGGAACGTTGCTATCAAAGTTGCCAAGCGTCATATTCAAGCCAATCAATCGGCGATGAAAAGATTCCACCGCGAAGCCGACGCAATGACCAAACTGGACCACGAAAACATCGCCAACATTATCGAGTTGGGTTGGGAGAAAGAGGAGCCGTACTTTGTTCTCGAATACTTTTCCAATGGTTCATTGGATATCCAGATCAAGGTCTCGGAAAAGATTCCCGAACGCGATGCCTTGAGGTACATCCTGCAAGTGACAAAATGATTGAATTGCGCTCTTGCGGCAGGCATCATCCATCGTGACATAAAGCCCAAGAACCTCTTTTTGGATCAAAACAATATTATCAAAATCGGCGATTTCGGGTTGGCCAAACTGGGTGATGCCGTGACCATCACGGGTACGGGAGATATCTTCGGCACGCCAGACTACATGGCTCCAGAGATATTTCAGGGGAATCGGGCGACGTGGAAATCGGATCAATTCGCGCTCAGAGTAACATTATATGAAATCCTGGCGGGTACCAGGCCTTTTCACGCGGAAAATGTGGAAGCGCTGATCTATCAATACGTTCACTCTACGGTGCCAGACATACGAAAACGAAGAAAGGAGATTGGCGATGAAACGATGAATGTTATCCTGCGTATGATGTCGAAAAGTCCCTATGAACGTTTCGATTCGTACGAGGACCTTATCGACGCATTGGAATCGATTATGAAACGCATTCAATAGAAATAGTTGGCGTTGTGCCCTTTTTTTTGAGAGCTTCTATATGAAACCAACGTCGCTTTTGGGAGGCGCACGAAAGAGAGGATACCGAAATTCCAAAGAAGAATAATGCGCTCACTGTGTTTGCCCAGATAGTGTCAAATCGCTCGGCGAATTCAAAAGATAATCCCACAACAACATCGTGCTGGGACAATTTTTCGGATCACTCCGATTGGTTATTCGATACCAACGGATTCGGCAGTACGGATAAGAGCAAGGATCTGGCGGGTACGGCCATTATGAACTTGAAGACCGACGCGAGCGTTACGATTTCATTTCCAGACTCCGCTTCAGGCGTAGGTGCCGTAGCGGCTAAGGACATCGACTGGATTGCTGGCGTGATCCTTGCACCGTATGAAGCGGGTGTCTGGGTTGAACCAAAGGACAACGCCATTTCTTACAATTCGCTGCAATCTATTTCTTTTAACATCATCAACAAGCAGAATCGGGGGACGAAGGAGAAGACGAGCGCAGCGCCCACAGGAGACGATGACAAAGCCACGTATTATTGATTCGCGTTGGGCAGACCGATAGCCACGATGAAATCAACCGCAAGTGTCGAATGGTAAAACCCTATGCCTTGGATCGATATTGAAGAAGAATTACACGCACTGGATGCGCAGTTTGAAATAGTGCTTTCCAGTTTTGGTCCCAACGTGTCGAGATGTTCAACCGCTATCATTGGATATCTCGGCATACGGCCCGGCCTGGAACCCAAATGGATTCTGCGTTTTTCTCCGCTGACGACGCTCTACCCTCTTTTTCAGGCTGAAGGCTTGGAGGGCGTATCAAACGAGTTGGCGCGCCGAGCTACGCTTGGACATCTGTGCCTCATGGTGCACAGCTTCATTGAAGATCGCTATCTGGATCGTCAGTTTGATCCGACGCGAGAGGAACTCCTTTTTTTTAAAAACATGTTGCTGAAAGGATTGTCCATTATCCGGGAATCAGCCTCCTTCAACGCGGAATTTGAATCTACTGTGGAAGCGTTGATGCGTCAATATGCTTCGAGCCAAATTGAGCCTCCAGGCCTTCCCGGAGTCACGTTAACGGACACGCAGGTACTTGAAAACTCGTCAGGCCGGGGGCCGCGTTCGGGGTTGTGGCTGTCATTGAGCTCGCTGCTGCCAGCGACTGCAGCGAGGCAACCAAATAAATTATCAGGGAGGCCTTCGATTGCCTCGTCACGGGCCTGCAATGGGCGGACGACATCGAAGATTGGCTTTCCGATCTGCGAACCGGGGACGAAAATCTGCTCTTGGCGACATTGAGCGCAAAAGGATATGCACCTTATGACGGCACGATGGGTGAGGCGGAAGTTGGAGAAGCATTGCAAAAGGAGGAGATCCTTTCTTACGCCATCGTACAAACGAAGCGATGGGTGCGGCATCGGTGGAGCTCCAAGGACAACTCGATTGCACACAATTGTGTACTCTCATCGAGCGGAATTTTCAGCCGCTGGCGAATGCTGAACAACGGTTTCTCACAGGCGTATAGTTTTTGTATCGAAGCCGTCTAGGTGAAATGCACTCTCTGAAAAACCTTGCGAATTTGTCCACGAATAGGGGATTCAGGACTTTTGTAGTCAAATGCTTCTCTTCGCAAAGGGGATACGGGGTTAGCCATCCAAAAACATACTATGTCCTGGGGTTTTAGGAAAGACACCTCTTTTCAAGTGAACCTCGAACCGCACGAGAAGGGGAAATCCAGGTAATCTCTTGACAGAATCGATCTTTGCGTATATTATTATTGTGGAAGAGATGCCCATAATTATCGATGATACGTGTATTCGGCTAATCCTGAATATTGGGCAAACGTGTCATCGGCTGTAGAATGTCATGTATTCATTACCACTGCGTTAAGGAGCAACACCTTGTTATCTACGTCGATTAGACCGCTTGGACGAGTGAGTGCCGTTTCAGCACTTGTCCTTTTGCTTTCGTTTACCTTTAGTGCCGCCGCACAGGACAAGAATCCGGGCCATGCCAAACTTGACGGACCGCTGAATTCGGTCTCGGAAGCTTTTGGTCAACGTGGTGCTACAGGCGCACAATCAGCGGCGCGCTCACATGGACTCGCCTCGCGAAGTGGCGGACGTCTCGCCGTTATTCTTGAAGCAAACGATTCCCTGGGTGCCTTATCCATCGATGTGGGCGAAGTGCTTCTCCGCGGTGGTCAGGTGGATGCGGTATCGCGTTCCTTTATGCGCGTCCTTGTACCTTACGGTTCACTACGGACGCTCGCGGGTCATCCAGATATTAGAATAGCGCGCGTCCCCACTCCGGCTGTAGAAAGTAGCATGGGGCCGAACGTCTCCGAAAGTCCTGCGCTTACCGACGCTGCAAACGTTCAACTCTCCGGAATTACCGGTGCGGGTGTAAAAGTGGCGGTGATCGATCTTGGTTTCATCGGTATGACCAGCGCGATTGGTTTGGGTGAGCTTCCGGCGGGAACGACCGGTGTGGATTTTAGCGGAAGCGGCCTGGAAACGGGTACCGCCCACGGGGTCGGTGTGGCCGAACATGTTATGGACATGGCCCCCGGCGCATCTCTCTATTGCCTCAAGGTCAGCGATGAGGTCGACCTGCAGAACGCGGCCGACTATTGTCGGAACAATGGCATTTCGATTGCCAACCACTCGGTGGGATGGGTGATCGCCAGTTACTATGACGGCACCGGCCCCATCAACAGTATCATCGACGAGTCACGATTCACGGACGGTGTATTCTGGGCCGTTGCCGCAGGGAATAACGCACAACGCCACTGGCGCGGTAGCTGGATTGACCTGGACGGTGACAACTTCCTCGAGTTCGGTGGAGCTGACGAACAACTCAGCCTCACCACCACAAGCAGCGTCACCTATATTTTCCTCAACTGGAATCAGTATGGCAATTCCGTTACCGATCTGGACTTACGTATTGTAGACCGACGAGGCAGAACGATTGCCTCCAGTACGGCTTCACAGACAGGCACTCAGGAACCTTCTGAAGTTGTTGCGTTTAATTACAACACTCGCTTTGATCCGTACAGCATTGTCATCGATGCCTATTCGGGGCCGACCGCTGGTCTCGACTTAACGATATTCAGTTTCTACAACAATCTTGAACATGCCGTGGTCGAAAACAGTATGATGGACCCGGCGAACGCGGACGGTGCTTTCAGTGTTGCGGCGATTGACCAGGCCAATTGGGATGGCAGTGATGCCCCCGAATCTTTCTCAAGCCAGGGCCCCACGAACGACGGTCGCCAAAAACCCGAAATTATTGCGCCGGATGGCACTACCAGCTGGACCTATGGCAGTCAGGCTTCGTACGGCACGTCATTAAGCTCGCCGACGACCGCGGGTGCTGCGGCACTGTTGATGAGCGAAGATTTGTCGCGTACCGCAGGGGATATCGAAACCCTTCTGCGCGCAATGTCTGAAGATGCCGGTGCCGTCGGCTGGGACCCAATCTACGGCCACGGAAAACTTCATCTGACATCCAGTTTCTCCGACACAGATCCTGTCGCGACAGATGACGGTCCATTTGGAATCACCGAGGATAGCGCGGCAGCGAAACAGCACGACCGCTAAACTGAAGTGGTCCGGAGCGACCTCGACAGACGTTTATATTTACCGCAACGGTGTCTTGATCGTCACTCGATCGAATGGTGGTAAATATAACGACCGGCTGAGTGGTCCGGGTTCGTATACCTACAAGGTGTGCGACGCGGGAACGAGTGTCTGCTCGAATGAGGTCACGGTCGTGTATTAGTCGGTAGCAATTTATCCAGATTTTGCAGTCAGCCAACCGATGGTCGCCAATTCAAGTCGTTGACGCAGATCGGTTGCTCTGTCTTCCGGCCGAATCATTCGCTCGACATCGAAACCATCGACTACGTTCAGCAGCATGCGCGCTCCGAGAATCGGCTTGGGTACTCCGACTTTCTCCAAGGCTTCCGCGAGTTGTGATTCAAAGCCGAGACGATAGGCCCTAACTTCCCGCATCAATTCTTCCTTTCGAGCGGCGTACACAATCATTTCGTATTCGACCACGCACATATCTTGCGCAACATCGGTCTCCACCAGCACATCCAGAATCGTGTCAATGGTCAGCGCGTCATCATCGAGATGCCCGAGCCGGTCGTGCGCCAATTCTTCCACCCGCTGCTCGATTCGGTGCATGTAATGGCGCAAAGCCAGCGTGATCAGTTCCTCGCGGGACTCAAAGTAGTAGGTCAGCGACCCCAGCGGAACCTCAGCTTCGGCCGCAACGCTGCGGACCGTCACCGAATCGACTCCTCCGTCTCGTACGATACGAATGGCCGCTTCCAAAATTTGAGTGCGCCGCCGTTCCGCCTTGTTGCTGACTGTTTGCTGCTTGGGTGGAGTGCTCACAAAACCGCCTTCTTTCTGTTCGTTTGTTCTAAACTATACTTAAAATTTTCCCCGAAAACAATATTATCGCCAATTTATTAGCTAATATCTCCATTTTATGTGAATTTGATCCGAAAATATATATTGACTTTTTCGCCAAAAAAGTGTACATTCGTACAGGTTACAAAGAGTCCACCGAAAAGGAATATGGAAATGAGCCTCATTCGCCCTTCCATTGCCGTATCAATCGTCGCCCTGGCACAGTCCCTCGCGCCAGCTCATGCCGCACAAACGGCTACAGCGCCGACCTTTTATCGCGACGTGCTTCCCATCATTCAGGAAAATTGCCAGGTGTGCCATCGTCCGAATGGAGCCAATCTCGGCGGCATGGTGGCTCCGATGGCCTTTGAAACTTTCGCGGAGGCGCGACCGTGGGCCAAAGCGATGGCCCGCGCCGTGGAGACGCGCAAGATGCCGCCGTGGCATGCCGCGCCGGAACAACACGGATTGTTCAAGAACGAGCGGACGCTGACGCAGGCGGAAATTGACACCATCGTGGCGTGGGCGAAAACGGGTGCGAAACGTGGCGATGCCGCCCGTGCACCGACTGTTGAAAAAATCGTAACCTCTGCTGAATGGGCGATCGGCGAGCCTGATCTCATTGTCCGGTTTGATGAACCCTATTTTGTCAAAGACGACGTAGAAGATGAGTATGTCTATCTGGAAACGACGATGACGGAAGAACTTCTGCCCGAGGATCGCTATATGAAGGCCGTGGAATTTCGACCAGGCAGTTCCGCCGTGCATCACATCATCACGATCCCTCTCGGAGGAATCGCGCCGGGCAATGAAGCCACGATTTATCCTGAAGGGGTCGGCGCGTTGCTCAGGAAAGGAGACGATCTTACCTGGCAGATGCACTATCATAAAGAAGCGGGGCCGGGCACGGGTATGTGGGATCACTCCATGGTTGCATTGAAATTCTACGACGATCCTGCGGACGTAAAGTACAAACTACAGGGCAACGAACTCGGATTTTACGATTTCGTGATTCCGGCTGGTGCGTCGGATTACAGCGTGCAACAGACCTACACGTTCAAGCATGCCTCGCGCATCATTTCCTATATGCCGCACTTTCATTTGCGTGGCAAGGCGGCAAAATACGAGGTGCTGTATCCGGATGGTAGCTCCGAGGTGCTTCTTGAGGTGCCCCGCTACGATTTCAATTGGCAAACGGCCTATACCTACAAGCAGTACAAGAGTGTGCCGAAGGGAACGAAGCTGACCTTTACCACGACGTGGGACAACTCATCGGACAATCCGTTTAATCCCGATCCGACCGTGGATGTACGCTACGGCGATCCAACAACCGATGAAATGTCGGTCGGCTATATTTCCTTCATCAACGATTCAGACGACTACGAAACTTTTTTCGACAATTTCACTGGCACGGGCGACGCGATCGACTTTACGGCAGTCATTGTCATGTACGACTGGAACAAGGATGGTAAAATGCAGCGTGAAGAGACCCCTGAAACCTTCGCGCCGTTTTTCGAGACGATGGATCGCAACGACGATGGTGAAGTGGATATGAAAGAAGCCACAGAGGCGAAGGAAGAATACCTGCGCAAATACCTGGAGAGCGAGTAACAGGGGATCACGTCGAGCCGATTCTGACTCTTCCAGAAAAGTGATCAGCCATCGGCAAATTCGTCCGCAATGCGCTTAAATTGATCTTCAATCTCCAAGAATGCGTCAACGATGTCTCCATCAAAATGGTGGTATTTCCCTTCGAGAATAATTTCCTGTACTTCTGTCAGTTTCATCGTTATCTGACCATCTTCCCTGATGACTATAACATGAAACCCCTAACATTCGTATTGCCAATATATTTCCCTTCATTTTACAATTGGCTTATCTTTTAGGGACAAGGTAATTTTAGCCACGGCTGCCGTTCGCCTTGGCGGTATTCTCCCGATCGAGCGATCTGCCAACGGACAATCACAACAAGGAATTCTACATGGGGGCGCAAGCGCGGGACTAAGACTCGCGATAGGCTCATTCTTGCCATCCGGCCAGGAACAAGAGTAGGGTCTGATGTATGGATTTCATTTTTAACGGGTCGACACTGTTCACGATAGGGCATTCACTCATCGTGGCCACCATTGCGGTTCGTTTGATTATGCGAAAACCCGCTACGGGAGTCGCGTTGGCCTGGCTTTTTCTTGTTGCGGCTTTTCCTGTCGCAGGTGTACTTTTCTACCTGTTCATTGGAGAGCGGCGCATCGGCCATCAGCGCAAATCCAGAATCAGAAGGCTGCGGAGCGACAGCAGGGATGTGGCCTCCACTAAGATTCAGGAGGGCGTGCTGGATATAGACTGGTCGCAGCAGGTACCGGCAGCGAGAGCCATGGATGTGCTCGGTCGCAATCTGGTCGGCAGTCCTGCAGTTCACGGCAGCCGTTGTAAGTTGTATTCCGAAACCGATGTGATTTTCCAGGCACTTATTGAAGATTTGGATGCGGCCGAGTCCAGTATCCTGATGGAATTCTACATTTGGAATGAAGGGGGCACGGCTGATGAGGTATTGTTGGCGCTCATCCGCGCGGCAGAGCGGGGCGTATCGTGCAGAATATTGATAGATGCCCTCGGTGCCCGCCCGTGGTGGAGAGGTCAACAACCCAAGCAGTTGCGCGATGCCGGAGTCCAACTGCAGGCTGCACTGCCCGTCGGTTTCTTCCGCACCTTCGTGGGGCGCACGGATTTGCGACTCCATCGCAAAATCGTCGTGATTGACGGGGAGATAGGATGGTGTGGCAGCATGAATATGGTTGACCCTCGATTCTTCAAGCAGGACTCGGGTGTAGGCGAGTGGGTCGATGCCATGACGCGGCTTGAAGGTTGTGTTGTTGTGCCGCTCGCGAAAACGATGCTTGGTGACTGGGTCCTGGAGACCGGGGAATCGCCGCAGGAAGTGGCCCAAAGTGCAGGCCTCAAGCTCACCGATCCGGTCGGAAAGATGAACATTCAGGTCATCCCATCGGGTCCAGGAGGGGTTGAGGATGGCATTTTGCAGATGCTGCTCGCATTAATCAATGCATCCATGGACGAACTCGTGCTGACGACGCCTTATCTTGTGCCGGATGATTCAATCTCCAGAGCCCTGCGTGGCGCGGCGGGTCGCGGGGTCAAGGTATCGCTCATACTCCCTGAACGGGTGGATTCCATTCTCACCCGCTATGCCAGCCGATCCTATTATGATGAGCTTTTGGAGCTTGGCGTTGAAATCTATTTGTACAAGACAGGCTTGTTGCACACGAAATCGATCACCGTGGATAATTCGATAGCGATGTTCGGTACCGTGAATATGGACCTGCGCAGCATATGGCTCAATTACGAGGTCGCGCTATTTTTTTATGACGATGTCTTCACCGAAGAGCTTCGCGCCCTTCAACAATCCTACATCGATAACTCCGACCGACTCGACCCGGAAGCCTGGAAGCTGCGCTCGTTCAAGGAACAATTTCTCGAGAATGCGCTGCGAATCATGAGTCCGCTCCTCTAGTCGGGTGGCTTTGCCCGGGCACAACATTTTGGCTTCAGATTCAACGACGGTGTTGATTTTCATCTCGCGCGGTGACGTAGCAGTATTCATCGTTGACGGTAAGTTTGATTATCTCTTGTCACTCTTGGATTCGGATGACCTGAAGTGTGCTGGGGGCGGGCCAGGGTTTCGCCCGCGGACGGTCGCGATTGGCCCCAAGCGTTTCCCAGCGCAGAACGTATGTTACGCCATCGCTTTCCGCCCGACCACTATCGTCTCTGAATCGTACGCCTACTCCGGGAAACGTGGATCGAACTTTTCTCAGTTCCGCGGGGATCTTCGATGGCGGGTTTGGCAGACGTTCAACGGGTTTGAGCGTGTCAGCATCCAGTCGCCATCGCTGGGAACCGAATTTGGCGTGCCGCCAGGCCAACACTGGACGACCGTTCTCCACTTCGAGTGGGTGCACTCCGACCTCAAATGTTCCGATCGAACCATTTCCACTGAAATTCCAGCGATAGTCCCAGTCCGTGATGCGATATTTCTTCCATTCATCATTTTCACGTCGAGCAAGGTAGGTCTGCGTGAATCCGTTCTCGTCGTACTTGTGATAAGCCACCGTAACGCGGTTCTGAGCGTCAAAGCCCAGTCTCACATTGCCATTGATCACCCCGCCCCCGGAAGGCACAGAATCGACAATTTCGGCCGTTTCAAAAGTAATGGGAAGTAGGAGAGGCGGTCCATCACTGCGTTCCCAATGCACCAAATCACGACTTCGGGCGTAACTTGGGTCATGGTTGGTCGCACAGTCCGGTGTATCGCGCCAGACCCAACTCAGGTGCCAGTAGCCATCGGGCCCCTGAAGAGGACCATTGAAGTAAGCATTCATCTTGCCACGACCATCCACGAGAGGTTTGTCGAGTAGTCGACTCCAGCGCTGGGTCTCCAAGTTATAGGCATTCCAGATTTGATTTCCGTTTCCGCTGCCGCCATCCCGATAGGTAAAGAGTAATTGGTCGTCTGGACCACGTACAAAGTGGGGATAGGTGGCTCGTTGTTCGTTTTCTCCGACCATACTCTCGACACGCTCAAAACTTTTACTGTCAAGCGGCCGCGTTGTGCGAAAATTTTTTAAGGGATCGCCATGCATATTCCCTGTGAGGTGCAACTGATCGCTGTCGTCGATGATCATCGTTATCGAATTGTGAGAATCCCAACCCACGTGCTCCGGAAGGTAAGTGAATGTCCACTCGGTAGAGTCGAGGGTCCGTTGCGCGACGGTCATCTGCCGATTGGCATCATAGAACGCCACGAACTGGTGTGGCGGTTGGGTCAAGAGACAAAATCCGACCGGGTGCCCAGCCCAGACTGGTGCCACATCGACGACCTGAGCCTCTGCCTCCGACGAGAAGCAACTCAACACCACTATCATTAGAATCATACGCATGACTATACAGATATCAGTTTGACGGCATCCTTGGCAACATCGCCAACGTTATGACCTACGGCTTGAGTTTTTTGACCTTAGGTGGTCGAGTAGTGGATGCCCAGATGTTTCACCGATGCCTTCAGTGTTCCACTATGAGCCAGGTTTTGCGTCGGAATTCATTGCTCTTCTGTTTTTTGATTCTCAGTTTATTGAAGCGATTACCCGTGATCGCATTCCGAGTACCGTTTCCAACCTACTTCTTCCCGCCGATGGATAGCAGCTGTGATACGGTGCGAATGTATAGCGATCCGTTGGCAACTGCCGGGGTTGCATAGCTGTCGTCGTCCAGTCTGTTGCGTGCTAGTATTTCAAAGGTTTTTCCGGCTGCGAGGACGAAGATATCCCCGCGGCGATCAACGCAGAAGAGACGTCCATCTATGAGAATAGGTGAACCCAAAAATTTTCCGCCCGTGCGTTCCCGCCAATAATATTCACCTGTTTCAGCGTCCACGCAGCTTACGGATCCGTTTTCACAGGTCAAGAAGATCAAGCCGTCTTTGTACACTGCTGTGGGGACTAAAGGGATGGATTTTTTGATGCGGTAGGCGACTTCGGGTTTATCATTCTTGCCGTCTGGAGGACGTACGGCCACAAGCCGGTCTCCTACAGTGCCCAATCCTGAGCTGCCGATGATCAAATCACCAGCGAGAACGGGTGACATCACCGTCCGGTTCGGAAACGTGTCTTCCGCGAGCCAGTTGACCTTGCCTGTTTTTACATCAATTCCGGTCATTCCATTATAGGCTCCGACGAAAACAAGTTCCTTTTCGCCATTGTCCAGTTCGCGTACACACGGTGTCGCGTAGCTTGCAATGATCGACTTTCGGTCGACCATCCAACGCGTTTCTCCGCTTGAACGATCGAGAGCGACGGCGTAGCTATGGCCAGCTTCTGTGACGGCAACGCCTTCTGGAAGGAAATCCTTCATGAATTTCGGATCCATCTGATCGTTCTGGATGATAACCATATCGTCGACAATGATCGGAGACGGGCATCCACCCCATGCCGATTTGTATTCACCCAGGTCGCGCTGCCACATTTGTTCGCCGTCATTGTCCAGCGCTGTCACGATAAAGGTTTTTGGAGTTGTCCAGATCGTCACAACACCATCGGTGTCGGCTGCTGGTGTTGACGAGGCGTAGTTATTGGATCTGTGGATATAGTGGAGTGCAGACTTAAAGCTTTTTGTCCATCTGATTTTCCCGTCCTCTGAATTGACGCAAACGACACGACGGGCAGCGGTGAATGGGTCGCCACACAAGACGAATATGTTGTTTCCAACCACGACGGGTGAACTATGACCTTCACCGGGAAGATTGGTACGCCAGTTGTAATCTTCGTCGGTCCATTCCGTGGGTATGGTGGTCGTGTCGCTGACACCGGCACCATTGGGTCCTCTGAACCTGGGCCAATCCGCAAATGCCGTTATAGAAATGGAAGCCAGTGTTAGGCATAGGACAACTCTATAGTTCATTTTAGATGACCTTTCGACCTCTTATGGAAAGATTGAGGGTGTAAGAATGCGACCTTCGGTTTTCGACTCCAATACTAAAACGATGAGTAGGCTGAACATAACACAAAGAACGTGAAACGTGAGGGAGTTTCTAGCATAGCCAGTTACTTCAGTTTTGCGGACCAATCCTGTGCAGCGTTGCGGAGATTCGGCGCGTCCTCAGCCAGTACCATCCCTTCGGCCACCGAATTCTTCAGCGCTTCGTCGTAGGCCTGAAGGAACCCGGTCTGCGTCGGGTAGAGGGAGGCCAGTTGATCTTCCGAGAAGTCCTCTGCGTTGCCATACAGGAAGGAGAATCGATTGCCGCCAGGAGTGCGCTTGCCGGTACCGCTGTGCGTGGATGTCGCGACGACGAAGTCGGGTAGGCGGATTCCCCCCTGGGCATTGCCATGCTGATCACGCTCCACGCCGGGCGAATCTTTTTCACCGACAACGATGCGGGGCATACTTGGTGGCTCGGTACCGTCTTTGAGCCAACGGTGCATATGCCTGAGCGACGCGGAGTAAACGGGCTGGAAAGAGAGCCAATTGGCCGACTCGAGTCCGGGCCGTTTCTCACCACGGGGAACGGACACGTGCGAGGTGCCGGCCACTTCCCAAAAGCGAAAGGTGCTGGTGTCGGGTTGGCGCGCCGTTACGTAGGCCAGAGTTTCTGTCTCCGAATTAACCACCAGGACAGGCACATCGAGATCGTCGCGAATGACGGTGGAGTTGCGTTGACGACGCCCTTGCTGGTCGAAATCGCTGGCGAATGGAATCGTCGATCCGAAGTCAATGTAAGGGATGTATCCGTCGAAGACCTGTTCAATCGGGTGGACACCGTTGATATACGTCCGCAACCGTCCCGCTGACTGCGATGCTCCGGCTGCGACCAAACGTTTTACGTCCAAGCCCCCCATCGGATCAACGCCTGTCCGTGACCGATCCGGTCCTATCGCGCGACCGGCCTGGGTAAAGATGTCATAGGAATAGGCATCACCAGGATGGTTGAGTGAGCCGTAGCGTTTATCGTCCCATTGTTTGAGTCCGGCTGCATCGGGACCTGGAGAACCGTCGATGCCGATTTTTTGAGCGGAAACGCCGACCCACGCGTAGCCGCGCAAGTACTCGCCCTCGGTCACCGATCCCAATTCAAAGCCTGCGGTCACGTTTTGCCAATGAACGATTATGGTTCCGTTGAAATCGGCCGCCTTCGCGGGTCGCACCACGAGAATTCTTGATCGAAACGGAGCCGTTTTCTCGCGCCGCCGGGTAGACCATCGACCGTCCGCTGTTTGAGTCGAGGAGCCTTTGAATTCGTAGGCATACGCGTTGCCGTCAATGAAAAATTCTTCGACGACGTATCCGTGATCCGTTACATCAAACAGTGGCGCGGAAAAAGGGGCACTCGAGGACGAAGAAGTAATCGGGCCCGAGACTTCGGCAGCGAGCGTCAACTGCGGGTTCAGGCACGACACGAATAGCGTAATCAGAGTGCTTCGAAGAAAAACGTTCATGGTCTTGCTCCTTTTGGTATATCGTAAGTCCGGGATGATTCGGAGTTCTGCCGTCGGCACGGCGAAACTATCAATCTACCACTCGTTGGAGCGTGGAATCCACAATTGAGTTGTATAAATATCGCTAGTCCACGTGGCGCGGCCCATGTTAGTCAATGTTTTCAATGAGTTCAATCCCGACGATTTGTTTCAGACAATCGACAGAGAGGGCATCGTTGAGATGATAGGGTTGCAAGATGACGGCTCATTGGGTAATTCGGAAGACTACTATTTCGTTGCCAGGATTTTATCTTAATGGAGCGAAACGTTGATCCGGGCGGGCTCCTGAAAGGTCTTTCGGTACCGCATGGGGGACACGCCAAATCGGCCCGAGAACGCTTTCGAATAGGATGACGCATTACTGAATCCGCATTCGTAGGCAATGACTTTCACGCTTAGATCCGGCTGGTGCAGCAGATTTCGAGATCGTTCCAGACGTAATTCACTCAACAATTGTGCCGGGGTCAAGTCGAATACGTTCTGACAGTGTCGATGTACTGTGCGCACCGACGTGGCCATGTGTTCTGCCATTTGCTCGACGGTGATGTGGTTCTTCAATTGATCTTCCAGCCAGGCGACCAGACTGAGCAGCTCGCTACGGTTGGCTTTCGTCTGAAAATCGATGGGGCCGGAAAATTGGGATTGACCGCCGTCCCGAACGAGGTAGATGACTAGATTGCGGGCGATCTTCAATGCGACGGTTGCGCTCAAATCCTGCGTGACGATGGCGAGCGCCATATCGACTCCCGAGAGCACGCCCGCGGAGGTCCACAGATTTCCGTCCTGAGTATACAATATATCGTGTTCGACCTTGCATTCGGGGTTATCCCGTTGCAATTGCTCAAGTCCCATCCAGTGCGTTGTCGCCCGTCGTCCGTCAAGTAATCCGAGCTGACCCAGCATGAATGCGCCGCTGCAAATCGATGCCAGCCGGTCAGCTTTCTTTGCAGCGTTCCCCAGCCAGGTCATGAAGTCCTCATCTCCCAGAACTTTTTCAATGGCCTTTGCTTCGGCTCCGGGAATCGCGAGCGTGTGAAAATTCATGAGCCTCTTGGGTAAAGGTTTGGTCGCCAAACCCAGGCCGACACTGGAAGAGACCACTCCATCAGGGGCATTGCTGGCGTAGCGAATGTCGTAGACCGTGTATCCGGCCTCCCGGTTTGCCTCGGAGAACACTTCGGCTGGCCCGGTCACGTCGAGAATCTGGACTCCGTCGTAGAGCGCGAAATAGACTATTTTGGATTTGGCAGTTTGAGACATCTGTTTATCATAACAGACAGAAGCGAAAAAGTGGTAATTTGGTTTTCATAACTAAACTTTAGGAGAAGACGATGAAGATTGTGATGGTGGTTTACCCGGGAATGACCCCCTTGGATATGCTGGGGCCGTTGCAAGTCTGGTCTGGAATGCCCGACGCGGAGATTCAAGTGGTCTGGAAGAATACGGACCCCGTGATGACGGATACGGGCATGGCTGTTGTGCCCACGCACAGTTTTGCAGATTCGTTTGAGAATCCAGACATTCTTTTTGTGGGGGGCGGCACGAAACCTACCATGGATCTGATGCAGGATGAGGAGACGATAGCGTTTTTGAAAGACCGGGGAGAAAAGGCACAGTGGGTGACCAGCGTCTGCACGGGCGCGCTGCTCCTGGGTGCGGCCGGATTGCTCGCAGGATACAAGGCGACGACCCATTGGGCGGCAGTCCCTTATCTTGAAGGCCTGGGCGCAATCCCTACGAAGGGACGGTATGTGATTGACCGAAATCGAGCAACAGGGGGCGGGGTCACTGCAGGCATCGATTTTGGACTGGCCATGGTCGCTGAAATTGCAGGTGAAGAAGTCGCTAAAACGATTCAATTGGGTATGGAATATTCGCCCAAGCCGCCTTTTACGTCTGGAACGCCTGACGAAGCGTCCCCGGAGACAGTGCAGAGAGTCCTGGACGGCTACGCCGAAGCCACAGGTTAGTCAGCGACAGGAGCTTTATCGTTGTTTCCCTCGAAGGTGATTCAGTATGATTCGGATCGTGGTTTTCGCGCGATTATCGAAATCAGGAAATGATGACCTTCGAGATAACAAGGAATAGGCTCACTATGCGAAGAATTTCTGTTTTGTTCATGGGATTCATTTCCCTGCCGTCAATGGTTTTCGCCCACGGAATGTCCGAAGCAGACCAGATTCGAGCGATGGATGGCGGCATCGTGGAATTCTTGCGCCAGGGTGCGGTTCACATGATCACGGGTTACGATCATCTGCTGTTTCTGTTTGGCGTTGTCTTCTTTTTGACCCGGTTTAAGGACATCGTAAAGTTCGTTACGGCGTTCACGCTGGGACACAGCATCACGCTCATTGGAGCGACCTTCCTGGGAATTCAGGCGAACTATTTTCTGATTGATGCGGTAATCGCGCTCACGGTTTGCTATAAAGGCTTCGATAATGTCGGGGGTTTCAAGAAGTACCTCGACATGAAATCGCCGAATCTCGTGGCTATGGTTTTCATTTTCGGATTGATTCACGGCTTCGGACTTTCGACTCGACTCCAGACTCTGACGATTGGTGAGGGGATGGATCTGCTGGGAAAGATTGTTGCCTTTAATGTTGGGGTTGAAGCCGGGCAGATTGCGGCATTGGTCGTTATTCTCGGCGTGCTCGCCGGGTTGCGCCGCACGGAGTTCTTCGCGCGGTTCAGTACGGCGGCCAATACCTTACTCATTATCCTTGGCGGACTCTTGTTCTTGATGCAGATGCACGGATATTCACACGATCGCGATCCGATGGGGTTCTTTGATGACAAGGCACACCAGCATCAGCATGAAGATATGGGCCTTGGCGGTGGAGAACACTCACATGAGGATATTCCCGACGGATTCCACGTGGACGAACCCGGCGGCGTGCCGCATGAAGATCACGATGATGATCACTCGCATGATGACGAGGCGGAACATTCGCACGACGATGGCGAGCCACACACTCACACCGATGCTTTCGGTCTGCCGACCGACCCGCACACGCACGGGGACGACGAGCATGCAGATGACCACGATCACGATGAGATACCTGAGGGTATGCATGTGGATGAACTGGGCGGCGTACCCCACGCGGATCACGATGACGACCATGCGGACGACCACGATCATGACCATGATCATTAGGACCCATTCGTAAATGGAAATGCTGACCGTCGAGTTCGTTCTCGGCGGTCTTTTTTTGCGGCGGGCCAGATGACTTTTCAAGTCAGCGTCGCGTGATATGATATAAATAGTGACTGATAAAGACCTGATAGTTGCGCGAAATGACTAAGGAGCTCCAATGTTTACCGTGAAAATAATCAACGTCGGCATGATCCTGGCCTTGTGTGGAGTTGGACTCGGGTCTGTTGACGCGCAGGAGCATTGGCCGGAGTTTCGCGGTCCACTGGGTAATGGTAGTGCCGTGGACGTTTCGCAAGGACCTGAAAATTGGAGTGAAACGGAACACGTTTCCTGGAAAACAGCGATTCCGCATATGGGTTGGTCGAGTCCCGCGATATTGGACGATCAGATTTGGATCACAACTGCAACTGAGGAGGGTTCGGATTATTACGTGATTCAGGTGAATGCCGAAACGGGCAAGATTGAGCTGGATGAGCATTTGTTTCACTCGGATGATCCGGAGCCGCTCGGCAATGCGGTCAATTGTTACGCGTCTCCGTCGCCGGTGTTGGAAGAGGGCCGGGTCTATGTTCATTTTGGTAGTTACGGCACGGCGTGTCTGGATACGGACACGGGCAAGGTGTTGTGGAAACGCGATGACCTGAAGTGCCGCCACTTTCGCGGGCCGGGCTCATCCCCCATTCTCTTTGAAGACCTGTTGATTCTTTCTTTCGACGGCATCGATCAACAGTACTTGACCGCGCTGGACAAGAACACGGGGAAAACAGTCTGGCGTACGGACCGCACGACAGTATTTGATGATCTGGATGAGCGGGGCAGACCCAAAAACCTCGGCGATTATCGGAAAGCCTTTTCGACACCGTTGATTGTCGAATCCGGTGGTAAACCATTGATGATTAGTCCCGGATCGTTCAGCGTGTTCGGCTATGATCCACGCACCGGCAAGGAAATCTGGAATGTGCGTCACGGCAGTCACACAGCCCGGGTTCGGCCTGTTTTTGCGGACGGCATCGTCTACGTCACGGCCGGCGGCGGGCCTACGGAATTACTGGCGATCCGCGTGGACGGTGAAGGGGATGTGACGGACTCACATGTCGTATGGCGAAAGAGCGACGGGGCCGTTCCCACCACGCCTTCGTTATTGTTGATCGACGGCCTTCTCTATCTGGGCACGGATCGCGGTATCGTTACCTCTTTGGATGCGGCCGATGGCGAAGAGGTGTGGACGGAGCGCATTGGCGGAAACTATGTCGCCTCACCGTTGCATGCCGGAGACAGCCTGTATTTTTTCAGTACACAGGGCAAGACGACCGTGATGAAGACGGGCCGCGAACCGAGAATTGTGGGCACGAATGAGCTTGATGTCGGGTGCATGGCTTCGCCCGCGATGCTGGGTTCGTCTCTGATTCTGCGATCTAAAACGCATCTCTATCGAATTGACAATAAGTAGGCGGCGCGTGTAAATGTACGATCGATTCTTCGAGTTTCGTCCTGTCACTCAGACGCTGGATGCCGGCACGGCGACAACCGGGCAGCTGCCGTTTTTGATGACACCCTCGCACACGCTACCCATTAGGAGGTGTAACAGAGCCCCTCTGCCGTGGGATCCCATGACGATAAGATCGGATTGGAGGCGTATCGCTTCTTCGAGAATTTTCTCGACGGTGACCCCTTGAATCACGAGCAACTCGACCTAGATATTCTTTTCGCGCATGCTGTCCCGGAGGACATGAATTTCGTGCATGTCGGATTTTATGCCCTTGGCCACGGAGTCGCGGACTGAGTCAGGGCCGACCTCGTAGCCCACGAAATCGGGATCGGGTGCTTCTATGTGCAGCAGGTAAATCTTGGCCTCGAAGGCGCGCGCCATCTTTTCGGCGTTCTTGAGAACCGCGCCGGTCACTTCTGAAAAATCCACTGGTACCAGAATCGTATTCATGATCGCATCCCCCTTCGCGTCGCTACCCGTAGGAGTATGAATTGAAAATAGCACTTCCTGGAAGAAAGTGCAACTGGTATCTCTTAGAGATTGGCGAACTCGCCGCTACCGGTTCCGTAGGTGTTGTCGATGTAAGTAATCAGACTTTCGCGCGTCTCGCTGGGTCTATTCAAGGCTCCGGCGAAATTTTGCTTCCAGGCTTGTGCAATGGTGATCGCTTTGCCGAGCAACATGTAATGCCATTCGTAGCGTGTCGCGTCACAGGGTTCAATTTGGTCGTGAAAAACATATTGCGTGATGATCGTCGCTGCGCCGCGTACATCCATCTTTGCGGCACTGTCGAGCGGCGTGCGCAACACATCTTCTACCGCGCTGAGTATTTGCTGTTTATTGTGTGCAAGATCGTCCAAGCTGGTTCCTGCGTTTTCTGAGGTTGTCGGTTGAATCGTAGGATTCATGAATCACACTCCTGTGTTTGCCGCTTCAGCAAGGGCATCGCAGGCGGTTTCATTGTCGCATGCATCGCCGATGAGCGCGCTTCGCTCGGGCAACTCGATGTACACCTTGTCTCCTTCCACTCTGACCGGAAATGTTTTCAGCTTATAAGGATCGCCGGACAGGCATTCGCCGGTCTCCAGCGAAAACTGTTTCTTGTGGTGTGGACAGGCTACTTTCGGGATGCCTTCAACGTCACCCGTGAGTCCGCGGGCCAATACCATGTCGCGTTTGTGCGGGCATAGATTCTGCGTGGCATACCAAGTGCCACGGCTGGCGAAATGGAACAACGCGATTTGGACGGAGCCGTATTTCAATGCGATGCCGCCGTTTTCAGGGAAGTCGGATACGCTTCCCGCCTCCCAGCACGTTTTGGCATCCTCCATACCTTCGCGTATTGCGATGGCGTCGCCGTCGGTAACGGTCTCTTCGGGCAAGGCTTCATTGAACCAGTCGGGTGTTCTGATCTGTCCACGTTCCCGCACGAAGGATACCGTCTCGTCCTTGGATTCATTGTTGGCAAAGTGTTGGAATCGATCTCGTTTGGATGGATTTTCGACCACATCTTTCCATTCACAGCGATAGGTTTGTACGATTGCTTCCATTTCGGCTTCGAGTTCTTCCGCAATGCCGAGCGAGTCGTGAATGACCACGTCCTTGAGGTGTTCGATACCGCCTTCAAGTTTTTCAATCCATCGCGCGGTGCGAACGAGTGGGCCGGCGGTGCGCACGTAATACATCAGGAACCGATCGATGTATCGAATCGCGGTGTCCGTGTCCAAATCGCTTGCGAGCAGGTCGGCGTGGCGCGGGGTCGTGCCGCCATTGCCGCATACATAGAGGTTCCAGCCTTTTTCGGTCGCGATGAATCCGAAGTCTTTGCTCTGGGCCTCGGCACATTCGCGTGTGCATCCTGAGACGGCCGATTTGAGTTTGTGCGGCGAGCGCAATCCTTTGTATCGATTTTCCACGTCGATGGCCATCGTGGTGGAGTCTTGCACGCCGTAGCGACACCAACTTGTGCCGACGCAGCTCTTGACGGTGCGCAGGGCCTTGCCGTAGGCGTGTCCGCTTTCGAATCCCGCAGCGATGAGCTCTGCCCAGATTTGCGGAAGTTGCTCTACTCGTGCGCCGTATAAACCGATTCGTTGTCCCCCGGTGATTTTGCAGTACAAGTCGTATTTTTTTGCGACCTGCCCGAGTACGATAAGATTTTCGGCTGTCGGTTCACCGCCGGCGATACGCGGAATGACAGAATACGTCCCGCCTTGTTGAATGTTCGCCAGGAATTTGTCGTTCGTGTCTTGAATTGTGCTGTGGGTGAGGATCGCGTCGTTCCAGGTGCTGGCGAGCAACGAGGCGACCAGCGGTTTACAGATTTCGCAGCCTTCGCCTGTGCCGCACTCGTTTAGCATGGCTTCGTATGAACGGAGTTCTTTCACCTTCATGATGCCCAGTAATTCCTGGCGCGTGTAGGCGAAGTGTTCGCAGATGACCTGTTTTACATTTTTCCCAGAGGCCTTGAGTTGCGCCATGAGGATATCGGTGACCAGAGGCATGCAGCCGCCGCAGCCCGTTCCCGCGTTGGTGCAGGATTTTACTTGTGCAGGCGTGGTCAGCTCGTTGGCGTCTATCGCGGAACAGATTTCTCCTTTGGTGATGGTGTTGCACGAGCAGGCGACGAGGGCATCGGGGAGCGATGAGGCATCGCCGGACAGCGCGTCGGATTTCCCGATGACCAGATCCGCGGCAGAGCCTTCGAGCGCATCGCCCGTGTTCGTCAGGTGCAGCAGCGTTGCATAATCGGAAGCGTCTCCGACGAGTACGCCGCCGACCAATCTGTTCGATTCCGTGTGTACAACCAGTTTTTTGTATACACCGCCTACTTCATCCTGAACGGCAACTTCCTGCGTGCCCTCGGTCGCGAAGGGGTCGCCAAAACTGGCGACATCCACTCCGAGTAATTTCAGTTTGGTGGACATGTCCCAGCCAGTGAATTCGAGTGAATCGCCAAGCAGGTTGGACGCGACAACTTCGGCCATGCGGTATCCGGGGCCAATGAGGCCGTAGATCATTTTGTCGTGTAAGGCGACTTCACCGATGGCGAAGATGTTGGGGTCGCTGGTGCGCAGGGCATCGTCGACGAGGATGCCGCCGCGTTCACCGACTTTGATGCCGGATACCTTTGCGATCTCGTCGCGTGGCCGAATGCCGGCACTGACGACCAACATGTCAATATCGAGCGATTCACCGCACGCATAAAGCAGGCCTTCGATTTTTTCATTACCGAGCACGGCCATGGTTTGTTTCGAGAGATGTACGTCGACGCCCATCGCTTCGATTTTGGATTTCAGTAAACCGGCACCGGACTCGTCGAGTTGACGCGGCATCAGGCGTGGCGCGAATTCAATCACATGAGTTTCCAGGCCTAGATCGAGTACTGCTTTCGCGGCTTCCAGACCAAGCAATCCGCCCCCCATCACCGCCGCGCGTTTGGCATTCTTTGCATACGCGGTGATCGCGTCCAGATCTTCGATGGTGCGGTAGGCGAAGATACCTTGCTTGTCGATTCCGGGCACGGGTGGTATGAAGGCCGAGGAGCCGGTCGCCAAAACGATGTAATCGTAATCCAGACCATCGTTGTCGTCCGTGTAGACTCGTTTCTTGTCTCGATCGATTCGCGTGGCTTTGGTTCCAATGCGTAAATCGAGTCCGTTTTCGGTATACCAATCGGCTGCGCAGAGGTAGAGGTCGTCGTCGCTCTTGTCCTCTTCAAAATAGGATGAGAGATGCACGCGATCATAGGCGCGTCGTGGTTCATCGCCGAACACGGTGACCTTGAATGTTTCGAGTGCTCCGAATTCGACGAGTTTCTCGCAGAAACGGTGACCAACCATTCCGTTTCCGATAACGATAATATTTTTTCTCACGTTGCTCACAGCTGAGTCCTTTTGTTCCGATTCGATATATCTCTCATGTCCGCCTTATTGCAAGGGCTGTGCCAGAAGCGATAATTCCATCGATTTTTAAGTACAAATACAGAAGAATCGCCTGTTTATAGGGTGATTGGGTGATTTTTGGAGTTGCTTCCGGTTAGTCTGGCATCAAAAGTGGGCAAGTCAATTTATTACATAAATGAATGCTTATACACATGTACATACATATGGGTAGGATATTGATGATTTCGGTTCAGCCGTTTTTACAACCCATTGCACGTCTGATCGATTCTGATTTCAACGTGTTTGTTGCCTGTACCGTTCGCGAATTCAACTTGGCACGGTTCGTGCTTTTCTGAAGCATCACGTCACCAATGTGTTGACAATTTTCCAGTATGAGCCGCACGAAGGAGTACGACGGTGGAATCGAACAAAGCGACAAAGATTGAGTTATTCAGTTTAGCCACACCGCAGATGCGCGCGTTTCACATGACCTGGTTCGCATTTTTTCTGTGTTTCTTCGCGTGGTTCGGAATTGCGCCGCTGATGGCGATCATTCGCGATGAGTTGGGATTAACGAAAGCACAGATCGGGAACACAATTATCGCCTCGGTATTGGTCACGATTATCGCGCGATTGTTCATCGGATGGTGTTGTGATCGCTTCGGGCCTCGTTTGACCTACACATGGTTGCTGGTCGTATGTTCATTTCCGGTGATGGGTGTCGGATTGGCTCATAACTATGAAACGCTATTGTTGTTCCGACTGGCGATTGGGGCGATTGGGGCCTCGTTTGTCATTACGCAGTATCACACCTCGGTCATGTTTGCACCGAACGTAGTGGGTACTGCGAATGCGACGACGGCGGGCTGGGGCAACATGGGAAGCGGTGCGACGCAGCTCATCATGCCTCTGTTGTTCGCGGGGCTCCTGGCTGTCGGCGTGAGTGCGCCTGGCGCGTGGCGCGTGGCGATGATTGCCGCAGGGATGGTGTGCCTGGTTACGGGCCTCGCCTACTATCGATTCACGCAGGACACACCTGAGGGTAACTTTAGCGAGCTGCGCGCCAAGGGGCTTCTCCCTGAGAAGGAATCGGTGAAGGGCACCTTCATGGAGGCGTGCCGGGATTCGCGCG
>JAYGCN010000289.1:0-14369 GCA_046583315.1 Candidatus Hydrogenedentota bacterium | reverse complement strand
ATACCCGTTCGCGTCCGTATTGGTTTCCTTGCGCTCGGCAACAGGGATGTTCTCAGGCCGCGCCGTGATCGTAACGTTCGCAACTCCAAGATCGGTGTCCGAATCATAGACCCGTCCCGCGACCATCGCACCTATCTGTACGTTGATCATCAAATCGTCGATGACCTGCCCGGCGACTACTTCCAGGCTCAAGGATTCTGACGTGACCACGAGATTTTCCTGCTTCACATCGAAATGATGCGTGCCCGCGCTGAGCCCCTCGAATGCGAAAGCTCCGTTTTCATCGGTAGTGATCTCCTTGGTCGCCATCGCGAAATCAGCCGTCGCGCTGATTGGCACATTCGGCATCGTCTCACCTGTAGCCAGATTAGTAACCGTGCCTGAAATATTTCCCCCTTCCGACAGCACAATCTGAACGTCGCTGGCACCGGTCGGGTAAAGCTCCGTAATCTTGGGCGCGTATCCGGGGGACATTGCGAGCAATCGGTACTGGAGAGCCGGTGTGCGGATCTGCAGATTCACCATGACGTATTCGCCGTTTTCATTCACAGACACGCCCGACGCACGCGACCGATAGAGATCGGCCTTCAGATCACTTCCGCCGCTCAGATAACCCGCGACGAATACATGTGCATCGTTGAGCATTTCGCCTGAATCGTTGACGACCGTTCCCGAAATGGAAGCCGCAGGGTAAAGGGACAAACCGACCGTGTATTCGCGGCCTCCAGCGGAAAGCGTTCGGTTCGAAGTTCCCGTATAATCCGCGGATTGCCCAAACAAGACATATTGACCCATTGGCAATTTCTCGAAATTAAATTTTCCCTCAGCATCAACGCCTGAGGTCGAGTGCACCGTATCCGCCGAGCCATCATAGCGTGCTTTATCCGGTACGTAATGAAGCGTGACGATGAGATCATCCGGAATATTCGCGCCATCCGTCATCGTGACTTCGCCGTCAATTTTTCCGTTACCGCGCGCCTTGCGTTTTGTGGACCCTGTTTTCTCCTCGACATCACCGACATCCACTTCGGCCTCGTCCGCTTCGTCGTCATCCGAAATATCTGCCTCTTCAGCCCGTCGCCGATCGGGCGCGTCATCAAAATCAAACTCAGGCACCGCGCCGACACGATGTTTAAAGTCAGGCGTTTCAGCGACCTGTTCTACCGTTGGCTCATCAGAAGATCGCGAAGCAAATCCCCACAGAATCCCCCCCAACACAACAAAGACCAGCACAATTCCCGCCATCCTCAGATTCTCAGTCATGCTCATCTCCCTTGAACAAACGATTGTGTTGCCAGGCTATTATAGTGAACCGTACTCTATCAGGAAATCAATAGGGTCGTAGCGATAAATTGCCCATGCGATATAGTCTTATATAGCTCGTTTAATCGGGCTAGAAACTCAAAAAGATACGTCAACCTCAATCGTTTCCTGATCGTCAATCTCCAACGCGTGCGTGGAATGTTGCATCGATGCGTAATCAATCTGCTCATCAAAACCGTAATGATGCGAAACAACCAGAAGCGTGTAGGAGCCGCTATCAACACGCCGAAATTCGATGCGGCCATCACGAATATTCACCTTGCCCGAGGAGGAACGGGTTAAGCGTGTGAAGAACATCCTGTCGAGTCGGTCGGGAATGGCAAGACCCGCCGGCAGGAGGATACCGAACACGACGCGATCCTCCTCCACATTGTGTACGTTGCATATAATGTCTGTCCCGTCAATGAGGTGCAGATCCAATCGCAGGGTTTCCTCTTTCCCCAACTCACCCATGGCAAACTTCACATGTTCCTGAGAGAATATCGATACCATCACGCGCCCCGGTGGTAGATCGGAGAATTGGTAATAACCGTTTTCTTCGCAGGTGGCGACCATCGATTCAACATGCTCTCCCGTATCCAGGCTCAGTTTGACTTGCGTCGGGTTTGCGAGTCCTTCCCCAGGCACGACATAGCCTTCTACCGACGAACTGGTTGTGGGAAACGGGAAGTCCACGCGTGTCGTCATACCGGGTTTAACTTCAACATCCGCGGACATATCGCGCATCCGACCGTTGTGCAGAATACTCGCCTGGATATACCCTTGACCTGCGGGAATCCCTTCGAAGCGGTATTCACCATTCAGATCGGAATAGCCCGAGATATCTACTCTGCCGATATCAGGTGCGATTTCTCCATCAAGCTGACCTTGCGCGGTCGCGTAGAAATTGCCGTGTATAAATCGCAGTTGGACTGGTGATCCGTCCAGCATAGCCTTTCCGGCGACAGCGCCTCCCTCCCTCAGCACCATTTCGACCCTCGTGCTGTGGTGCTCCAGCGGCACCACTCTGAGATCAGCCGATAATCCCTTCCTGTACGCGCACAGCGTAATCTCGTTTGTTCGTAATCCCTCAAGAATAAACTCCCCCTCTTTATCGCTTCGTGCGATAGCCAACGCGCGTTGTTTGGATTCTGCGGTGGGTATCCGCGTATCAAAAATCATCGCGCCTTCGATCGCGACTCCATTCTGATCAATGACGCGCCCACTGACGATGTACTCGGACTCTAGTCGAACCAGCAACTCGTCCGGGGAATTCTCGTCGCCGCCCACATTGACAGGAACAATCGATTCCAGATAACCCGGAGCACGCACATGCAAGGCCATGGGCTGGTCTTTTTCGGGCCGTTTGATATTAAATTCGCCACGCGGCGGATAGTAAAACCTGAAATCATCCTCCATCGCGAAGGTATAATCGCCGATCACAAGCAGCAGTTTGAATTCGGTAATCGCCTTCCCGTCCAAGGCACTGACGACCTTGCCGGTTAGGGATTGTTTGCGTGGATTATGCTCAGAAAAGTTCCTTGAGTCATGTTCCGAGCGCACTGCTACCGTAGTTTCACTCATACCCGAGTTCGATGAGGCCTCGTCGAACTCAAATACAGGGACCGGATTCCCCTTCAGGTTCACTTGTTTGAACGGGACAATTGACGCCTCGTCACTGGAACTTCTGAGCACTCCCAAAACGATCATACCAATCAACAGAAAGACCGCAACAATCCCGATGGCGCGCAGTCTCCCGGACATTCTAGTCTCCCTTCAATAACGGTAAACTAACACTTTGTATAATGAGTGAAGTGCTTGAAATGATCAAGCAAATTCTTTGACAACAGGGTCGGAAAACCGACTATTCCACGCCATCAAACACGATATCCAGCTGCAATTGCTCGTTTTCATTGAGGCGCGCGCGTAGAACCTCACGCTCATTTGACGATTGATCCGTGCCCGAAATCGTGACGTCTCCCGCCGGAAGGGAGTCGAAACGATAGCCACCCATGGCCCCTGCACTTCTGATTTCCGTATAACTTCCAGTGTCGATTGTCACCGATACATACGTCATGACGGGTTCGTTATCGGCGTTCAAAAGCAGTCCCTCTACTGAGTTCGTTGTCGTCACAAACGCGAACTCGACCTCGGTGCGCATACCATCGACCATTTCAACCTCTACGTGTATCCGTCTCTCGATTTCCTTCTCATTGAACGATCCACGAATCGCAAAAATCCCGGTTGGCAGTCCCAACATTTTAAAACGGCCATCCGCGCTTGTCCGTGCGCTCTTCGAACCTGTAGAATTGTCACGATTTCGAAAAAAGTGTGTCACCCGCGCGTTGTATATTGGGGCACCGTCCAGCGTGACGATACCCTCCAATATATTCCCCGGACCTAAAACGAATTGAACCTCAGGAGTATTATGTCCAAGGACAAGCACTCGTGAATCGACCGCATACTCGTGCATGTACGCTGACAAAATTTGTTCACCGCCCGGTAAGCCAGTGGTCGTGAAGTAACCGTCTTCGTCGCTGATAGCTTTTGCAGTCCCTTGGAGTCCATCACCGAATCCCAGAATCGCTCCGAGAAAAATCCCTGCGCCGGGAATGGGGTCCCCCTGATCATCAACGACCCGTCCGCTCAGAAATCGTTCCGGGGAAAGTGAGACAACGACCTCCCGTCGCGATTCGCCCCTACCGAGTTCCCCTTCCAGCGCGGCACCGCCTATTACATAACCCCGAGCCCGCACATGCACATAGGGTTTCACATCGTTCCCGTCGTACTCAACGGTAAAACGCCCTTGGTCATCCTGAAACCGCGTGAGTTTGCTTGGGCGCGGCGAGATCCCCTCCGCACGCACGACTGCGACGCTGAAATCAGTAATGTATTGCCCGCTGACCGCATCCACGACCTGTCCGCTAATGCTACCTGCTCTTGGCAACACTACATCGGCCGTGTTGACGCCTGACTCAACATCCTCCAGCCCGACTCGCTGATAACCGGAAGCTGAAAACACGATATCAAACTCTCCCTCAGCAACCTGCTCAAGCGTGTAGCGTCCGTCCGCAAGGGATGTCGTCTCTGGATAGCCACTTGCTCCGGAATAGTGTTTCACCCGTACGCCTTCAACCGGCGCGCCCGTCTCGTCGGTAATCACCCCGCTCACTGAAAGCCCGACCGCAACGCCAAAGTCGATTCCGGTCACGAGTTGGTTTGCGGTGAGGGTGACATCCTGCGCGCGCTCGCGGTCCTTCTGAAACAGATAGCCCTCAACGAGATTATGGACAATGTCGTATGCCCCCACCCCCAGTCCACGCAACTCGTATTCGCCTGTCTCATTACTTGTCGCCACGGCATCCTTCGCGGCTTTGTCTCCCCGATAGAACGCATTAACCGTGATGCCCGGAATCCCCTCTCCCGTATCCAGATCGAATATATGACCCGAAACACGCGCGCCGGATTCGTCATTCGTCTCGATCGCATTTGAGCGTGTCTCGCTATCACGAAAATCATCACTCCGAGCAGCGTCAAACTCAAACACGGGTATCGAATCGCGCCGGGGTTCTGGAATAGAGGTCGTGTTCGCGATTCGCTCAGGTTCAGTCGATTCCGTATCACCCAAAACCAGCCAGAGTATTCCGCCAAACGAAAAAACGACCGCGACAATACTCAACATTCGCAATCGTTCAGACATCCACAACTCCCTCAGGGGCTTACACCACCTGTCCAACACGCATCATGAGGATTTCGTTCCTGCTTAGTCAATTCCGCTCCAGAACGCCAGCATAATCGGCGAGATGAGTGTGGTACCATCGAAAAAGAATGATTCAAAGGAAAAGATATGCATCTATACAGAATTCTGACGGCGATACTCTTTACGGTCCCCGCTTCACTGCACGCCGCTGAAGTATGCGCCCATCGCGGGGATGTCGCCGTTGCGCCGGAAAACACCATCGCGGCATTCGTGTCCGCCGTGGAAAAAGGCGTGGGCATGATTGAATTCGATGTGCAGCTATCGAAGGATGGTCGCCTCGTCATCATGCACGACCCCTCGGTGAACCGCACCACGAACGGCAAAGGCTTGGTAGAGCGACTTACCTTTAAGGTGCTACGCGCGCTGGATGCCGGAAGCTGGTTCGCCGAATCCTTCACCGATACTCAAATTCCGACGCTCGAAGAAACACTCGAATCCATTCCCAAAACCATTCTGTGTAACGTGCATCTGAAAAATTCGCCCGGTGTGGCCTCGGCCTCCGCGAAGTTAATCGAAAAACTCGACCGCCTGGACCACTGCTTTCTCGCTTGCAGCACCGAACAAGCCAAAGAAGCGCGTGCCGTCGTACCGGAAATTCAAATCTGCAACATGTCACGTCAGGGCGGCGACCGAAGCGCCTACATCGATCTCACCATCGAAACTGACTGCGACTTCATCCAGTTGCACCAAAACAACGGCCTCGACAACATCGAACAACATCTCAAACGACTCCACGAACACGGCATCAAAGTGAACTACTTCGGTTCCCAAGACCCCGACATGATAAAACAGCTCCACAAGGCCGGTATTGATTACATTCTCACGGACGACGTTGACCTGTGCGAAAATGCGCTGAGCGAGAAGGAGAAGAGTCGCTAAAGCGTTGTCAGTGCGGATATAAATTCGATCACAAACCCGACTTGGACGAACAAGAGTATCGTTCCTATGCCGTGATCGATGATAAAGCGTATCAAGAATTTATCGAACTGGAAACCAAAGTCCTGGCGAGCAAAACAGAAGAAGAACATTTTAAGGCGATCGGAAAATCAGCCCAGTACGTCGGAAGCCTGATCGAGTGTCCGGAATGCACCGGTGTTCTTCTGCGCCCGCCCGAACTCCCCGATTCGACTCCCGATCGCGTTTACAAACCATTGTGAACGTCGTGTTCATTTCGGAGGACTCATCATTTTGCCACGTATACGTCGTTGCCCTGATCGCCGCTCCATCCTCATCCTCAAACGACCAGCTCGCAGTCTTAGCGGCGTCTTTGCCGACCACTTTGAGCACCTGCTCATAGCTCATACCGGTTTCAATCTGATTGAATTCCGACAGCGTGACTCGCCGACTGCTCAGAAAGTTAAATCCATCAAAGGTGTCCTGAACATTCGGGTTCAAAGAGAGTATACCCACCCCCACCGACATCAGCGCGAAGGTGCCGAAAACCAGCGTCGCAACAATAATCCCGATGACTTTGAAGACCTCGCCCATGCTTTCGCCCTGCCATCAACGCTGCCCAATTCAGTCGATTATGAACGCACACATTCAGTCAAAAAAAGGGGTCAGGGAAAGCGGCGTGGGTTATGGGCGGTGTAATGCAACTTCCGCAAGTCTCTTCCGGCAGGAGCCGGTTCCGGCCGCTTTGGCCTGACCTCAATTCCAGTATACACCCGATCCATGAATTCGTGTGGATTATTTTATCGCTGAACGTCCAGAAGGGTATTCTGTGCTCAATGCACCCCGTCTCGTTTCCTGATCAGCTTCATTCACCACTCATAATCCCCTGGTTGCTGTCCCAAACAACAGAGTCAACTTATCATCGACTACGGGAACAGTCTAAATTACTTAGGAAAATGCTGTCAATCAAGGCCCTTGCGGTAGAGAATGATTTCCGTTCAAGTCATTATCATCCCAAAATGTAAAATCAGTGCCAAAAATGCTTAGAGCCGTTGCCCTTTAGACTCGCAATATACTCTTGATGTTCTTTGGCGCTCAAATTATTCGACAATTGATCGGAGTAGGGACCCCAGGAAAACTTCAGCAGTGATGCCGCGCCATTGGCCATTGCCGTCGCCGTCCATTCAGTCCCTTTATCCGTCTTGTTGGGGAAAATACCCAGAATATTGGGGGCGGAGAGATTGAATTCTTGGCCGTCACTCCGGATGAGTTTGAGTTTTCCTTCCACCAAGATATAACCGGTGCTCTGGCATAGTGAGCCTTGGTTGAACAGCGTTTCGATTTCCTTGAGCTGAACGGATTCGCTCAGTACGGAAAGAGGGCCGCACACCTTTACCCGTACGTCTTCATCCAGGCTCGATATTAGAGGGATGGTTAAAATTTCTTTGTATTGGAATCGCTCCCAAGCTTGCATCTGTATGGCCTGCTGAAACGCGTCCAGTGCGGCGGAGGACATCGTTTCCCGCGCGCCGCGGTAGAGGTCGTTCCAATAAAATTGAGCCCCTACGGCCTTGCCTTTGGCGCGGACCGTGGCCGAACGCACATCGGCACTCTTGAATTGCGCCATCTCGCCAAGCAGAACAGGTGCAGAAATTTCAACGGAGTCTTGATCCTCAAACTCAAGTGTGACGTTTCCGTCGAGCAGGATAATTCCCGTGTCGAAGGCCAGGTATCCCCCGTTGATTATCGCTTCGCCGTCCTCGTACGCGATCACGTCAGAAATGTCCAGGTAGACATTCGTTATCTGACTGCGTGTATCGTCGTCAAGTCCGCTCAGAAATTCGAGCCCCGCGATTCTTTCGGCCACCTCGTGTGCATCCATATCGACAAACTCCCAAAGTCAGTATAATCGCCCGAAATCGGCTTTTAGCTTACCCTTTTTGTCGCGTACTGTCAAAGTATTTGCAACTTGATTTGCCGGGGAAAAATGCTATGATGATTGTTCACATTCAACCACGCGAGGAGATCGTCTCATGGCCCCGGAAGTCTTGTTTGCCGCGCGAAAGACACGCAGTCCTCTCAATTTACGTCGTATTCTGGCCTATGCCATCAAGCTTGGTGCTTCCGACATTCACTTGAAGGTCGGACGCCCGCCCGTGTTGCGCGTAGACGGCGAATGTCGATTTGCGGGTGAGAAGGGAATCTCCGAGCAGGAAATGCTCGCTATCGTTGATGATGTGATGAAGGATCGAGAGAAAACGAAATTCTTTGAGACCGGTGACGCCGATCTCGCGCTGAACGTGGCGGGCGTAGGTCGCTTTCGGGTGAACGCATTCAAACAACGCGGTGCGTACGGGATTATCTTGCGACATGTCAAGGGGAAGATTCCGGATCACCGGGGATTGAATCTCCCCTCAGACGCGATTCATCAAATCGCTTCTCTGCGACGTGGAATGGTGCTGGTCACCGGTACGACCGGCAGCGGGAAGTCCACCTCATTGGCTTCCATCATCAATATCATCAATCGAACACGACGGGATCATATTGTATGTTTAGAGGATCCCATTGAGTTTGTGCATGAAGATATCTTGAGTACGATTACACAAAGAGAGATCGGTATCGACTCCAAGGACTTCACGACAGCGTTGCGCGCACTCATGCGTGAAGATCCGGACGTGATACTGATAGGCGAACTCCGCGATATCGAGACTTTCGAAGCAGCCATTCATGCCTCCGAAACGGGTCACCTCGTATTTAGCACAACACACACAACCAATGCGATGCTGACGGTCGATCGCGTGATTGATCTCTTTCCGCCGGATCAACATCAGCAGATTCGCACACAACTCTCCTATCAACTAAAGGCGATTCTTTCGCAGCGTCTGATTCCGTCTGCCGATGGAGCCGGCAGAGTGCCTGCCGTGGAAATTATGTTTACGAATCCCGGAATCCGATCCCTGATCCGTGATAATAACCTCAGCCAAATTCCAGGAGCTCTAATTGCGGGGAAAAACGACCACATGCAAACCTTCAATATGAGTCTTGTATCGCTGATCAATCAGGGGCTCATTACCCAGGAAGACGCGATGGACGCTTCCGACAATCAAGAAGAACTTCAGATGAACTTGCAGGGAATCTACGTGACCACTGGTGGTGGTGGGATTCTTAAGAAGTAGCTGAGCCGTGTTTCATCTGAAACACGTCCTGAAAGCCTGTCAATAGAGGAGGTTACGAAGGTATGGGTGCATTGGACGGAAAAGTAGCAGCAGTGACCGGAGCAGGTCGAGGTATCGGTCGCGACATCGCTCTTGCCTTCGCTCGTGAAGGCGCAAAAGTCGTCGTCAACGATCTCGGTGGTGAGGTCGACGGAGATGGCGGATCGTGTATCGCGGACGAGGTTGTTGAAGAGATCAAGGCACTCGGCGGTGAGGCCGCGGCCAACTACGACAGCGTAGCCACAACCGAAGGCGGCCAAGGAATATTCCAGACCGCCATCGATAGTTTCGGAGCCCTTGATATCCTCGTCAACAACGCGGGCATCCTGCGCGACCGAACGATATTCAACATGGAAGAAGAAGATTGGGACGCGGTCATCGCCGTGCATCTAAAAGGCCACTACTGCTGCACCCGACCCTTCGCCAAATACATCCGCGAGACCAATCGGCAGGACTGTCGTATTCTAAACTTTTCGTCCGTCTCCGGTCTCTACGGCAACTTCGGACAGTCCAACTACGGTGCCGCAAAGTCAGGCATCGCCGGGTTCAGCCGTGTACTGGCGCTCGAGCTGGACAAATACGGCACGCGCGTCAACACCATCTCCCCCGGCGCCTCAACCCGCATGACGATCGGCCTTCGCGAAGCACGCGGCGCATCCGTTGACGTGGATGCCCCCGACCAAAGTCCCAAACAAATCGCCGAAGTCGTCACCTGGCTCGCATCCAGTGCCGCACAAGACATCAACGCGCAGATCATCGATGTGATGCAAGGCTGGGTCGGCATCATGCAACAGCCCGCTCTGATAAAGTCCTACACAGTAGACGGCATGTGGACCTTGGATGATCTAGACAAAGCCATCCCCGCGCTGATGGAAGCCAAAAACGACCACGACGCCGAAGTAAAAGCGAAAGGCGCGCCACAACCATTGCATTAGAAAATAGGGAGCGGAGCAGCGTGCTTCGCCAAGACCTCGAATTTATGTTCGAGACTAAACCGTCAGGAGCCACTTCGGAACTGCCATATAACTTCAACAATGCGAACAGACAACAACACGTAAATTAGTCCGAAAAAGAGGCTAAAAACCATCGTGTAGTTTCGGCGATGTAGTTTACGCAGACCATCGTAAAAGTTTAGCAACCAGAGCGATAAAGCGACGAGCATCACACCCCATCCAAGGCCCTCTGCCTGAACCAGACCGAAGAACGCGGTGTCAACCTCTGCTATGGCGTATGTGCCTGCCGCAAATAATAAAGAAGAATACAGATAGTTCCGAACATGTTCGAAGATGGCTTTCGAGGCACCTGAATCAAGCACTTTATTGAGTGATTGGAACAATCTACGAACCGATATCACCATCTTCGCGTTGCTTCTTCGGGCTCGGAACCCGGCCCTGAAGAACGTGATTCTCCTATGGTCACCCCCGAGAAATTATCCCACATCATGCCAATGACCGTGTTCCGCTGACCATACTTTGCCAGGAGGGGCTTCACCCGCAGGCTGAGGCGTAAATGAAGTCACCGAACCCGCCCCCGGCGATGTCGTTGCTCCAACCTCTAGAATGTCATGCCAGTGTCCATGCTCCTGTGCCCAGACCTTTCCAGCAGGTGCCGCACCCGAAGGCTGCCCGGTTGGTGTACCCAGTCGAATTCCGACAGGCGAAGTTGATGAGTCTTTCGGTTGCAAGGTCGATGCCCACCCGACCCCAATCACTCCCACCGCGAGTAACACGCCCAACACCACCGGGCGCCTTTTTTTTGAAGCACCTCCTTTAAGCGACTGACAACAGTACTTATACTTCTGCCCACTGCCGCATGGACATGTTTCGTTCGGGCCGACTATGCTTCCAGGAATCATTCGCAATACTCCTTCGTGAACGCCCTATAATACACGATGACCCGCCCGGTGTGGAGATTTTCTCTATCCGGGGCTGAGACTTTGCCAAAGTGCCTCTCCCTCCCTATAATGATATCGCGTTCCCCGCGGAGTCAACGCTCCGTCGGACGGGAGTTACCGTGGCGCAGGAAAAATAGTACTTAACAGCTGAAGGTACGATCATGAAACGATGTTCCATCATACTTGCGACACTATTTGTCACCCTTATCTCGATATCCAGCAACGCACAGAATAACCCGGTCAAGATCATTTTCGATTCGGACATGGCACTGGATCCCGAAGACATGAATGCGCTCTGTTTGCTCCACGCCTTTGCCGACGCAGGCGAGGCCGAAATACTCGCCACGGTAGCCTGCGGGTATGAAACCAACCGGGCCTCCGGTGCCACAATTGATGCCATCAACACCTTCTACGGTCGTCCCGATATTCCGGTAGGAACGAGTCGAATAAACCAGATTTTTCATAAGTACGCGATACCCTTGGCACGAAGTCCGTGGACCACGGCGGTGCGCGACAAATACCCGCACGATGCGCCGGATGATGACCGATGCCCCAACGCGATATCCGTCTACCGCAAAGCCTTGGCCAAACAACCGGATAACAGCGTTGTGATTGTCACGACCGGTTGGCTTGTCAACCTCAGAGACCTGCTCGACTCGAAAGCCGACTACATAAGCGACCTGAACGGTCGAGAACTCGTCAGCGCAAAAGTCAAAGAACTCTCCGTCATGGGGGGATCGTTTCCAGAGGGTTGGGAATATAATTTTTGCTATGCCGGCGTCGGGCGCTGCACCAAGTACGTGCTGGAAAACTGGCCCGAGAATGTGCCCATCATGATAAGCGGATTCGAAATCGGCGAAAAAATCATATCCGGGCAGGTTTACAAAGAAGATCTCCCGGAATCCCCTCTGCGCACGGGATTGGAAAGCGCCTGGAATGCCCTTAACGAAGGCAGACCCAGCTGGGACGAGACCTCCATAATTTATGCCGTAAGAGGACTCTCCTTCCAGGGCGAAGAATACTGGAAGAAACAATCCGACGGTAGCGTGTACGTGGACGACGCGACCGGTATCACCAAATGGCTGCCCACCCCCGATTCGAATCACTCCTACCTCATCGAATCCATGAATCCCGAATCACTCGCTAGGATGATGGAAGGTCTCATTATAAACAGTACAAAACACGCAATAACAATCAATTCTCAAGGCGAATCGGATTCTAAATCCGCCAATTAAGGGAACTACGGCATAGCCACACGAAGAAAACCAAGGTGCTCCTTGTCAGTATCTGCTTGGACACTATCTACTGGAATTCAGCGCGCCGCCCTTCTCAGCATTCTCGCCAGTAAATGGAACGAAACGTACCAGCATCAAGACGCGCGTCCTCAACGTTCCATCACGCTGTTTCGTGATCACCAACAACTTTTGAGTCGCGTTTTCAGGCCCAACGGGAATGACCAGACGCCCCCCCGGTTTCAATTGCTCCACGAGTGGCTGAGGGATGTGGTCGGGAGCAGCAGTGACAATGATACCGTCAAACGGCGCCTGTTTTGGCCATCCAAGATACCCGTCACCCACGCGCACCTCGACATTGTCATACTCAAGCGCCGACAGCGTCTTGGCCGCGCGTGTCCCCAGATCCGGAACAATCTCGATCGAGTAAACCTTCTTCACAATTTCGGCCAGCACTGCGGCCTGGTACCCCGATCCTGTGCCAATCTCCAGAATGGTATCTCCAGGCTTAGCCTGCAATGCTTCGGTCATGAATCCGACAATATACGGCTGAGAAATCGTCTGGCGATTACCTATCGGCAAAGGTCTGTCGCTGTACGCCCGCTCCTTGACCTGTTCCGGAACAAAGCGATGTCGCGGAACCTTACGCATCGCGTTCAATACCGCAACATCCTTCACAGGCTCCCGACCAAACAGCGAACCCGCAATCTGAACCCGTACCATGTTATTCCGGGCATCCTGGAATTCATCCTTCGACTGTGCTCTCAATGGACTCGTGTGAGATACACAAATCAGGACAATGAATAGCGCGAAACATTTGCGTCGCATTCCTCTACCTCCTGGCAACGGTGCAGATGGTAGCCCGTAGGGGATTTGAACCCCTGTTTCCGCCGTGAGAGGGCGGCGTCCTGACCAAGCTAGACGAACGGGCCAAAATGCGTATCCTAAGCCATTAGACAGTCTAATACCTTCCCGCTGAGCTGTCAAATGGAAGCACTGGCAAGTACGAAAGAATGCCAGAGCGTCAGGCACACAGTTTATCAAAATGCAGCCAACTTTTAAAATCGGATGTTCAGGGTCAGACTTTCAAACCAGGCGTCATCTATATCTAAATCATTTTGATCTCGCTCGTCGCTGTCATCCCCTTCAGAGATTTTCCGCATGAGGATGACTCCGCTCTTTAGATCCACCGTTGATTTCTTGGTAACTGCCATACGTGCTCCAGCGAAGAGGCGCTGATCTTCAAATAGAATTCTGTCATCAGAATCGTCGCGATCCGCTCGGGAAAAATACCTGCTCTGCCACTTGAATCCCACATAAGGTTCTATCTTTTCCGTGGCTTGATACCCCACGCGCGCGTTTGCGTTGCGAAGCGGTCTAAAGGAGAACTGAAAGTTCAATTTGTCCGAGAGCTGTCCCGCTGCACCCGCAAACGGTAGCCCGACGATGGCGAATGCTCCTTCACTCAACGGAAAAGAGTATCCGAACCCAGGTAAGACGGGATATTCCCTTTTCGTATCGATACTGCCAATGAGTACCCACGACGTATATTCGTAATGCGGTATTTGAAGAAAAAGAGTCGTGCGCACATACCATTCATTCAGAGGAATGAAAAAGATCGTCAGAGGCCGAACCCACCTTCAACGTTCCTCCCAGCTTCCACGTCTCGTGAACCCGTTCCCGGAACATCAAACCTACCCCGAGATCATTAAGATGATTGGGCACGACCTCCTGAGAACCATCCAACCGCCCATCACTGTCGATGTCCATCAGAAGAGAATCCAGCATCAAATAATACTCTCTATCTTCATTCAACGTTAACACGTATCGAAATGATAATTGGTGCCTATCAAGCCCGAAATAATCACCTTGATTGTTGTCTTTCACTGTTTCGGAGGTAGAAAGTTCGTTGTTCAGAATGACTTTCTCCTTGCGCCACAATCGCGCGACACGTTTGTGGTTCACTTTCCAGCCTTCCCGGCGAAGCAAATCCGTTATGCGACGGTACCATAACGACCATATTCAGAGGCCAATTCGATGATTCGTTTGACGAGCAACGGTTCATCATCAGG
>JAYGCN010000286.1:0-3815 GCA_046583315.1 Candidatus Hydrogenedentota bacterium | reverse complement strand
ATTAACGAGGGGTGTCGTTGGGTGTTTCCAATCTTTCAATACACAACGCGATTACCCCGTATGGTCAAAATATTCAGCCTAACTCCGAATCTCTTGTTCTAAGAACGATGTTCGTGTACAGTAACTTGTACAGTAAAAAATGGAGAACATGTTGCACATGTGCAACATGTTCACCGCAAGTTGAAGGGCGTAAGAAGGAACGATTTAGCTAAGTCTGGACAAGCAAAGGGGTTATGAGGTTGGGAGTCTTTTCCCTCATAACCCAAAGGCCGCTGGTTCGAATCCCGCCCCCGCTACCATTTTAAGTTCCTGCGGCGTATAGGTTTATGTGCGCCGCTTTTTCTTTTCACATCGTTTTTTTCCTCTTCGTGTACAGTAAATTGTACAGTGAATTCGATCCTTCAGTGTTTCCGATTTCTACTATCCTTTTTTCTTCTTCATCTATATAGACTGTTTGAGAATGGGAAATGCGCAACCATCGTTGGTTTTTTGGTCGATGAATAGACGGCTGTGTTGTTGGGTGATCTTTGGGGTCGTGCCCAAACGACTTTAAGCTACCTTTGGGGCGGGACCACAACTGGAAAGAATCAAATCTCGGGACTCGAATGGAACAGCATACGGAAGATTCGGTACGAAATCGCCTGATCGAGATTTTCTGCTCAAAAACGTATATACTCTTTATTCACAGGGTACAGAGAGTTAGGCTGAGTTTTTTGACCCTACGGGGATGAATCGGCTTGTGCTCGTGAGTCTGCTGCTAGAAGTATACAACGGTGGACAGCAATACGCGGTGTTGGGTCACGTCCTCAGAAAATCCACGGCGCCCTTGAATGTAATCACTGTTGACATCATCGCCATATCGCAGCTGGTAGGCAAAGTCGATATTCACGCGCTGCTTGATCTGTACGCCCGCGCCGACACTGAATCCGTAGAACGAATCGGGACTGCCGGAACCCTTGAGCGGTTCAAACTCTCCGGAATTGACCTCCTGGACCAGTAAATTGTCTGGACGACCCGACGCCGGTTCCTCGTCGTAGAATAAACCCACGCGCAGGGACCACAGCCGGTCCATTTCTTCACCCAACACTTCTGGAATAAACAAGTACTCCATACCCAAACGAATTGTTGTTGTTTTGTCGAAATCGACGTCAAACTCTGAGCCCAGCACCTGACTGTCCACCATTGAAATGCGTGTACCGGAGGCAGTCTTCATATAGAAATCATTCCAGTCCGTCTGGGTGATGTCCATCGACATCGTGACTCGGTCATTGGCGCGATAACTCAGTCCCACGGCCAGCGTGTCCGGAAAATGAATCTCCCGGTCTTCGTCGAGTGCTGACGTGGATACCACAGAACCGTTCTTCGAGTAGGTGCCGGTGGACTTAAAGTCAACGTCTGCCGTGAAGGCCGTATCATATCGAATTCCCAGTGCCCATTTGGGTCGAAAGTTCCAGAGTAGTCCAATAATATAGTTTTCGCCTTCGAAGTTTTCGAACTCTTCCCGCGTGAATTGGTCAAAGGTGATGATGGATCCATTGAAGTCCTGCGACCCGACGACCCTTCGGCTCCTATCCCATCCGGCATCGGCCAAAAATGTGTCTCGCCATAGATTCGCGGTCACACCGACGGAAAGCGTAGAAGTGACCTCGATAGCGTAGGCGACTCCAATTGCACCCAACTGTCCGTCCTGAGTGAATCGATCCGTGAATTGCTGCTCCAAGTTAATGGCCGGTATCGTTTGTCGGGTTCGTTCGGTGAATCGTCGAGACAGGTCAAATTTTTGGTGGTAACTGACGGAGACTGTGCTGTTGCGCGAACCCAGCGTCCAGGGCAATGGGTGGGTATAACTCATGAAATTGAGGTCGATGTTCTGGTCACGCTGCGTTCCGTGCTCGTGACGCGTGTTGGTTCCGCTCAGGTCGTCGTCGAACTGTTCCCGCAAGGCGTTGAAGGACCCCACCATCGAAAACTCCGGCTCTTCAAGCTGAACCAGCCCTGCCGGGTTCCAGAAAGACGCCGTTGCATCGTCAGCAATGGCCACAAAGGCATCAGCCATGCCCGCTGCGCGAGCCCCGGCACCCACGGGCGTCGGCGAAATTGGAAACTCCAATTCCTGAGCCGACGCGAGCGGCATTGCCATGAGCATGACGGGTAAGGCTGCCCGAAACCGGCTTCCCAATACCCTCACATCTGTCCCAAAACGAAATCCCCACATATGTACACTACTCAGGAGCGCTTCCTGCCTTATAGCGCGTTGTGAACCCGGAGGTTCCTGAAGACTTATCGGCCTGGATGTCTGCTGGTGTGCTGGTACCGATGCGTACGATGCCAGAGCTATTTCGGGTGACCGTAATCTGGTCGCCCGGGTCCACCAGGTTCGTGCCGGTGAAGGTTTCGGCTTTCGCGCCCGGCGCAATGGTAATCTCACCCGATCCGTCGAGCTGGACCATTCCAAGGGCTTCGCCGAAGGTGCGCAGCGGGTTGCCGCTGGTTCCATCTCCCGCACTACCGGCACCGAAGTCGACGTAGACCGGGCTCAGGCTGTTGGGTGTCAGCTGCGACCCGGTCAGCAATTCGAGCATGGTGACTTCAAAGTCGCCGCCGTGGAGCAGATCGAAGAAAGCGATTCCGAGTCCTGCCGCTGCCCATTCGGCACTGTCGAGATAGCCGTTGTTGTCGGTATCGTACGAGCCGAAGTTAAGCCGCGCGTCCTGCGAGGGAGCAGTGGTGTCAACGTCCGGAATCAGCACGATGTCGAGCTGTTGCTGGTTATCACCCCCCGGCCCGCCCTGCACAATGGTGTAGTCGGTGATGGTCGTGGTCTGGTACCCCGAGACCGTCGCGGTAACGGTAAACTTGGGCTGTGCGGCACCGGGATCAAACGGCGTGCTCGCGTAGGCGCCGGTCTGAATAGTCGGGGCCAGCGCGGGCGCTGTTGGTGTGATGGTCACGCTGCCCGCGCTGATGACTGCGATGGGGTCGCTGATGTCAGTGATCGTACCCCAGAGCGTCACGAGGTCGCCCGGATTACCGTTGTTCACGTAGAACGAACGCGTCAGGTGAGGTCCAATCGCGTCGGCACCGAATTCGTCTTTGGGAATCACACGCCAGTGGTAGGTGGTCAGGTCTTGTACACCGTCGATTTCGCTCAGCGTGATGTGGGGTACCGGAATGCCGGTTTTCGTGATGACGCCGATGGTGAAGAGGTCGTCCTCAGCCATCTCCAACGTGTAGGTGAGCCCGTCGCCGTCCGGGTCAATCGCCGCGCCCCACGCAAAGAATACGGTTTTCGAAGTGACCTGTCCCTCAGCCGGAGCTATCAGTGACGGCACCGGTGCAGGCGGATTGTTCATGGCCGGTGCGCGGTACACGGTGCTCAGCAGGTAGGGCGCCACAGGACTGTCGTCGTCCGTATTGTCGTCTTTAATGTAGTAGAACACCTTGTAGGTACCCGGATTTGAGGTGTTGATCTCAGCGCCAAGGCTCGACCAGGAGTAGATGCCGCCGACCGGATTCTGTGTATCGGGCAGCACTTTCGTCAGTGGGATTTCCTGTTGCAGGTCGCTTTCACCTGTGACTGCACCGCCGCCGTAGTCGGGCTTCTTGATCTCTATCCACGCGTAGTTGTCCACGTCGTACCCCGTCGTCGTCGCGATCGCGGAGAGACTAATCAACGTATCCAGTGCTTCCACGGTCGGCGAGGCGGTTAACCAGCCGACGCGTGGGGTCGGCGAATTGGTGGAGACGCCAAGGGTAATGTCAAAGGTATTCGCGCCATCCGAACCCGCAACGTCATTGAGCTGGTCAGCCGTTGA
>JAYGCN010000240.1:0-2072 GCA_046583315.1 Candidatus Hydrogenedentota bacterium | reverse complement strand
ATGCACATCGCTCGTGGCCAAAGCCAGCGGCAAGCCCGTGAATCCGCCGATGCCGAACATAGGCAAAAACGCCAGCGCAAAAAGCATCGGCACCGTAAAACGGATCGACGCACCCCATAGTGTGGCCACCAGCGAAGTCATAATAATCAGCGACGGGATCGACACCGTCAACGTCGTAATTTCAAAAATCCCGTTGATGGTCGTGCCCATTCCTGTCAGGTACATGTGATGCGCCCAAATCATGCACGAGAAAAATCCAAGAAAAACGGTGGACAGGGCCATCACTTTATAACCCCACAGCGGACGGCGCGTATTGTTCGTGATCACCTCCGCCACGATACCCATCGCCGGCAACACCAAGACATACACTTCCGGATGCGCCAGGAACCAGAACAGGTGTTGCCACAACAGCGGGCTGCCTCCCCCGGTTCGTTCAACAATCTCGCCTGTCAAAACCAGACCGGACGGCAAGAAGAAACTCGTATCCAGGAGGCGATCGGACAATTGAAAAACAGCCGCCGCTTCGAGCGGCGGAAAAGCCAACAACAGTAAAAATGCAGCGACCAGCTGAGACCACACGAAAAAGGGCATCCGGAAAAAGGTCATGCCCGGCGCGCGTAGTTGAATGATCGTCGCGATCATATTCACCGAACCCGCCAGCGAGGAGTTAATCAAAAATGCCATACCAATCAACCATAGGGTCTGACCATCCGCAGCAAAGACCGACAACGGTGGATACGAAGTCCAGCCCGAGTTCGGAGGGCCATCCGCGAGCAAGAAACTACTCAGCATGATGAGTCCACCGACGAAGTACAGCCAAAAACTCAACATGTTGAGACGCGGAAACGCCATATCGCGCGCACCGATTTGTAGCGGCACGATGTAGTTCCCAAAGGCACCCACGAGCATCGGCACCACGGCCAGGAACACCATAATCGTACCGTGCATCGCGCCTAACGAATTATAAAAATCCGGTCCGATGATTCCGCCGGGCATAAAAATATTTTCGTCGCTGATCCAGGAGAGCGTTGGATTCGGCTTACCCGGATAGGCCAACTGCCAGCGCATAATCAGCATCAGCATGAAGCCGGTCAACAGAAAGAACGACGCGGCCAGCCCATATTGAATGCCGACCATTTTGTGATTCGTAGAAAAGATGTACCGCCGAATCATTCACAACCCCTTACAATAACTTCACGCATCAACGAACCACGATCACTTCGACTTGGGCTTCGGCTTGGAATAGGTAAAATCAATCGTCGCGCCCCCGTCATCGCCTATCGTAACCTCGCCGCGTCTAGTCTTCAACCTTTCATGCCACGCCTCAATTTCATACGTACCCGCAGGAAGCCCCTCAATGGAAAATGTGCCGTCCGTCCCGGTCACAGCGAAATACGGGTGATCCAGCACTGCACAATACGCCCTCATCCAGCTATGCACATCACACTTGATCGTAAACACATCTTCGGCATGTTCGGCTTTGTAAAGGAACGTAACGTCCTTATTCGCCATCGCACGATTCATCTCCTTGTTCTTCTCTGGAAGCAAATGCACGTTATGATTGATACCGTCCGGGTTTTGAAACTTGATGCTCTGCCCCCTGCGCATCGCAAATACATGAGGAGAATACTGGCAGCCTTGCTGCGACAAAATGATCGGCTCCTTCGGTACTGCATGCTCCTTCTTCGGAAGATTGGACACCACACGCACCAACACATTCGCCATCGTCTGACCTTCACCCAACACCAGCATTTCATTCAATAGTGGATTACCAGCGCGCAACTTCACGCAATGCGGGTCAGCCTCAACAGGCAACGGTCCCATCCTCGGTGCCTTGCCCTCGAATACAACTTTACCTGTTACCGTTCCACCCGGAACCTGCGCGACAGCCGCCTGGTGAGCCACAGTCGTAACCGCCACCGACTGGGCCTGTGCTTCTTCTTCGACAGCCGGACTGCACGCAACAACCAGCGCTATCAGGGCGATCTGCAAAAAACCGAGTTTTGTCATACGAATCATCACTTTCTGTCCAAAAGGTTGTATAAACTGTTTAACACTATGCAATTCAACAC
>JAYGCN010000132.1:0-4159 GCA_046583315.1 Candidatus Hydrogenedentota bacterium | reverse complement strand
CCGGCCTTTTCTGTTGTGTACTGTCGGACAGCACTCTATTTGGAGGTAGGTGCTTCTTCTTTCGACGAAGCGGTTACCTCCTGAGCAGATTCGTCAAACGCAATTTCTTCGGTTTCGGGTTGTTCGTGCGGTACAGGAATGGCACATTTGTCGCCATCGCAGAAGACATCCTCGGCTTCGTCCGTATTGAGACTGCCGAAATCGAGCACTTGCAGTTTTTCAGAAGCCTGGAGATAAGTCTCCGCAGTAATGGTCTGGTACGGCGCCTGCGGATAATTGTGATCAGTGATCGGCAGGAAACTGATGGACTTCAACTTGTTCTCGTAGAGTTCGAGAATTTTCGGGATGTCTTTGGCTTCTTCCGGACGGAACGTAACCGTCGCGCTCACCTGGTTATCGGCCCAGTAATGCTGCATTTGCGATACATTTTCGACCTGCTCCCAGATAGAGACGTCGTCCTTCGCGCGCTCGAAGTGTTCTTCCTTCACCGGGAAATACACGACCCAGGTATTGTCGCCGTAGACCGATTCTTCCATACGGTGGCCGGATTTTTTGATGGATTCCACCAGCGGACTCGTTTTGTCGATGCGAATGGTGCGGTAGTAGTATTCGGAGTGCGCGTAGTGAATCCCTGGGGTTACACCGGGCAGCAATGAAACAGTGCCGCTTGGCTTGACCGAGGTTTTCTTCACACTTTCGGGGATGCATAACCATTGCGAATAAATCTTGTCGAGCTTGGAGATGTATTCGTACCCTTTGTCGCACCAGTCGAAATGAGCACGACGGCCGTGGCGTTCGAAGGATTCTACGATTCCGGATTGACTCAGGCCGATGCGGCGATTGCGTAACATAATGGCGTTGGTGCGTTCGTTGTGCGTCGGGACGAGCGTGACTGTTTTTGCGTAGAGGTAGGCGAACTTTAACGTACGTTCGTAATCTTCAAAACTCTCGTGCAGTGAGGGGAAGGTTTCGACGAGGTTGCATACTTCGAAGGATTCGAGACTCTGTTCCGCACAGGGATTCGTACCCATCACTTTCGCGTCGAGGTTGTTGATGCCGTCTTTCATGCGACCGTAGGCGCGTGCATTTTCAAGCCAGAAGTATCCGGGCTCGCCGTTTTTGGCGGTCTGCATGCCGATGGTGTCGTAGTTGATGCCAATATCGGCCAGCACGCTGTTGTTGGAGGCCCAGCGCCAATCGCGCAATTTCTGCTCGTGTTTTTGCGGGTCTTTCAACTCAAGGTATTCTTGGTCGTCCGTACGACCCAGGGCAAGCTCGGCCGTGCGCCGTACGCCACCGGAGACCACACATTTCCCGATGACGTTCATCAGATCGGTGAGGTCGGTGGAGGTGATGCGTTCGCCGATTCGCGGCTCAAGAATGGTGTCGATGTTTTTGATGCATTCGATGAGTGGGCCCGGACCTGGAGCGATCCCGCCAAAGGTGCTAATGATTGCGCCCACAGGACGGATTTTCGAGTAATCTATATTCGAGGGACGTTTGCTGTCGCCAACGTAGGATTCGAGAATCACGCGCGCCAGGTCGACCCAGCCTTCTTTGGAGTCTTCCACCTGGTGGGTATAGCCTGCGGTCTCGGGTTGTTTGACGTAGACGCGTCCGGCGCCTTCCGTATCGAAAGCGACACCGACGCCGAGCATGGACATGTCCATCAGGAAACAGAAGGGGGCCGCGAAGCTGACGTCGATTTCATTGGTGGAGACAAAGGCGCAATTGTTGAGGGCTGCAGAACCACGTTCGTAAATGTAGTCGGAACCCATCATCCACAAGCCGCGTCCTGGGGGAAGGAATTTGAAGTTCCACATCAGGCTGTACATTTCCTGCGCGGACTTCTGGGCTTTGTAGGGAATCCAGGGGAGCTTCAAGTTCTTACAATGGTTCAGCTGAATGGTGTAACACCCTTCAACCACGCGCTGCACGGTTTCCCAATACTCTTCCGTGCGATTGGTGCCGTCGTCGGTATCCACAACGCGTGCGTAGGTCCGCTTGAAGGTGACATAGCCAAGCGGCCCCCAATTAGGCTGTTGGTCTCTGAACTCATCCAGGAACTTGTCGGATAACTTGAATTTTTCTTTTACTGCAAACATCTTTTTTCTCCCCCCATGTTGTCGCTACGGTTAATTCCCCGCTACTGTATTATAGTATAATAAAATTTGTAGGTGTCAGACCTTGCGATGGGGCGTTTTGACCCACGGCAGACCGTCCACTGTTTCCACTTCATAATCACCCAATAAATTGGGATAACGATCTTTGAGCAATTCGTAGACCTGTCCGAACACCAGGCGAATTTCCTCTTCGGCTGACGGTTCTGTGCGCATTTCGATGACATGGCGCAAGGTGCGGAAATTGCAGGACCAACCAATTGTGGTCGCGACCCCGATTGGGGCGACACGCCGGAACGCAGAGGTCAGTTTTTTCTTGATGCCGAAGTTTTTCTGATTGTCGATGTCGTACACATCGGCAAGTTTAATTTGAACTTCTTCGAGTTTCTCCATCGCTTCGGCATACACTTCCATGCCCGCCTCGTTCTCGGTGATGTGCGTGGGCGCGTAGGCAGACAACTTGTCCAGGCGCACGAAACGAAGTGATTCTTGGGACGTGGCTGTTCCTGCTCGGTGGCGCACAAGTTCATGGGTGAACACCCGACTCACATCGCAGAACACGAAGTTGAGCACCGGATGCTCAAGCACGCTTCCGTGACCCACGTTCAAGATATTCTTTAGATAGACTTCGTTGCCTTCGCGAATTTTTGTAACGTTCGGATTCAGACCTGGTTCAAAAGAGCGATAGCACAAGCGACCCATCATTTCGGAGAGGCGTTCCGAATCGCTCGGCGCATCGGAGGTCCAGTCCGGTACACCCACGTGCGTCAGATAATCTTTCAGGCCTTCTTCAATGACGCGCGTTTCGCCAACTAGAAAAACTTTAGGTTGTACATATTCCACGAAATAACATCCCTTTATCGGGTTTTAAGTATAGTCGGTGTCAGGTATAGAATACGTAATCGGAAATAAATCGATCACGTAATCGTCCTAAACTGGCACCAAAACCGAGTATTAAGCTAATAAAATTACGAAAATTGCACAACAAAAGGCGTAAATTCGGCGCAAAAACACTGAAAACGTGGCCCCCGCGTGACATCCTCAAGAGCAAGCTGTTGTGTATCTTCACCCCGCAGTCCCTCAGAGAATGGTAGGGCATTATAGGCATCAATTTGGCGTTTGTAAAGAACTTTTTTTTCAAAGTCGCGCAGTCCATCAAAATGACGATTTTTGAGTAGTCAGAAAACATCAATAAAATCCAACATATACTGTATATAGTAGTAAAATTTATTAATTATACTCCATATTGTATACCATCTATACCCATTCTGTCCACATAAATAATGTTGATTTCCTGCGAAATTTATTCAAAAGGAGTATAAATATTGGCGAAAAAAAATTATTCCGATGTGGATAAAAAATGCGGGAAATGGTTATCTGTTGAAATGGGAAGAACACTATATATGGTGTTCCGGCCTCGCTCTTAGAGCTCAATTTTCAATATAAAGGTACTGAAAATCCTTTTTCCAACTGACAAGCAATGATGTGGATAATGTGAGTAACGCGACTTTTGTCGTGACAGCTGGAAAATTCACAACCAAAAAATTGTTCGAAAGGGGGACTCCCGGTGGGATAGCGATGAAACTGCATAACCAGATTGTGCCTTCATGATGAATTTCCCGGACTGGAAAAACCGGGCGCGGCGGCGATGCAGCCCAGCAATAATCTGCAGAGTGACCTCTTAGGGGCAAGCGAGTTGACCCTCTCTACAGACAGGCGAATCGATGAACTTCCGGGGCAATTGCAAACCGATAAATGGGCATGCGGCTTCCTTACGCTCGTTGCTGAAAACCATCGGCCCAAAGGAGAAAATTAACCTCTTAAGTAGCTTGACATGACCGCCTTTTTTATGTCACCATCTCCGCGTTTGTTGGTCAGTAAAGTTTGGCACGCAAATGTCCTTTCAACTCGATGCCAGGCAGGTTGGTGGATGGCATTGCAGAATTAACAAATCATCATCGTTAGAATCGTCCACCGCTGCGGTTGGTGGTTCTAGTGAAACGAAAGCGGAATTCAGTGTCTACAACTCAGAATACCTC
>JAYGCN010000119.1:0-7743 GCA_046583315.1 Candidatus Hydrogenedentota bacterium | reverse complement strand
AATATTGTGCTGGCCTCGAACTCCAAAACGAAAGAATCCATCGACGAGATCACCTCGGACTGAGGAGCATTCGTGCGATCGGTCAGATTCGTGTTGGCATTCTCCACACGCTCCGTCGAGATGTTTCCCACACACGTTATCGTGTAAGCGTCCGTATCCTCATCGAATACGACCATGCCTTCAATTTCAAATTCCCCCTCATCCATTGAGGAAATCAATTCAGATGACTGGAAAAGCACTTCACTGTTTTCGACTCTACCCCAGTGCCCCGCCAAACGATACTCCGGCAGCACCGTAGTCGTAGCAAAAGTGTGATTCCGCACAGAGAAAACCAACTGCACCGGCGCCTCCATCGACTCTAAATCCCCCGCCTGACGCATTTTCTCCGCATGCACCACCTTTGCATACGACTCAAAATCATCAACAACAATCGCCCCCAACGCGAAAATGAAACACCCAAGAGCAACCAACCCGATTTTCTTCAACATGCTAAATCCCTCCACCAAAACATAATCCTGTTGCATCGGTGTGAGCGAAAGTCGAGGAAATGTCAATGACCATGGGGTGCGCGATGGGGTGCGCGGTCGATTTATGCCTTCGCGGCATCCATCATGTCGGTGAAACGTTCGAAGAGATACGCGCTGTCGTGGGGACCGGGGGATGCCTCGGGATGGTGCTGCACGCTGAAGATGGGCAGGCTCTTATGGCTGAGGCCTTCAACCGATTTATCGTTGAGGTTCGCGTGGCTGATGCCGACATCGGAATCGCTGAACGAGTCCGCGTCCACCGCGAAGCCATGATTCTGCGACGTGATTTCCACGCGTCGTGTTGACTCATCCATCACCGGTTGGTTGCCGCCGCGATGACCGAACTTCAGTTTATACGTCGTGCCGCCAAGCGCGTGTGACAAGAGTTGGTGTCCAAGGCAAATCCCGAAGATGGGTGTCTTCTTTTCGATGAGACCCTCAATCGCCGGATATAAATAATCGAGTGCCGCGGGATCACCCGGACCATTCGACAAAAACACGCCGTCCGGATTCTGCGCTGCGATGTCTTCGAGAGACGCCGTCGCCGGCATCACCACCACGCGGCATCCGGCCTTATCCAGCAAACGCAGAATGTTGTACTTGATTCCGTAATCCATCGCGACGACACGGTACTTGCCATCCGAATCCGGATTCCATTCATACGCTTCATCTACCGTGACTTCCTTCACGTAATCACTGCCCGCCATGTCCTGGCCAGCCTTCGCCTTCGCAACAAGACCGTCATGATCAAAATCTACCGTGCTGATCACACACTTCATCGCGCCATCTTCACGCAAGTGTTTTGTGATTTTACGCGTGTCCACACCGTCAATCCCGACAATGTTATTCGCTTCAAGGTATTCCGGCAACGAACTCGTCGCGCGAAAATTGCTGGGTTCGAAACAACACTCCCGCATCACAAACCCGCGACAAAACGGTCGGCGGGATTCAACGTCCTCTTCGCACACACCGTAATTCCCGATTTGGGGATAGGTCATCGTGATCACCTGGCCCGCATACGAAGGGTCCGTCAAAATCTCCTGATAGCCCATCATGCTCGTGTTAAACACCAGCTCACCCGTCGCTTCACCCTCAGCGCCGACCGCACGTCCCTCAAAAATCGTCCCGTCTTCCAGGGCCAAAATCGCTTTAGACACAGTTGTATCCCTTTCGTAACAAGTAAAAGAAGAGAATCCACCGCCTGAATTCGACCCGATTATAGCAAATAACGATAGCACGGCGAAAGAACGCGTATACTGAGCGAATGAGAGCCTACGATCTGCATACATGGCGCGTAGCAACCTGCAACCATCGCACGCTCGTCATGAAACCGACCGCGCGCACCTTCGGCAAACGACTCGCCATTACCTTTGTCTGCCTGTTGCTCGTCGGAAGCCTTGCCTATTCACTTTATAGCACCCCCAAGCCGGGCTCCTCAATTCGTTCTGCTGAATTCCTCGCCCAAAAGGAAAAGATCGACACCATGAACGATGAGATGACGCGCGACCTGATCGATCAAGGCATCATCACCCAGGAAGAAGTCGATGCCATCACCCAGAAGAGCGAGCAACGGGTTGGCGACGCGCGCGTTCGACAAGACAACATGGATCGCTTGTTCCGCACCGGCATCTATTGCGGCATCAGCTTCTTCGCATTCTTCGCCGTGCTCACCCCCATCAGCGTCACATGGGAACGCGTGCGGTTTACGACCAACGTGCGCGGTGAACTCGTCGTGCGAAGGCGCGATTCGATCGGATGGCCCTCCAAACAATACATCCCCGAAGATTCCATCAAGCAACTCTTCGTCATCGCGCGTGAACACCGCGAAGGCGACTACAAATCTGGATACCGCACCGTCGGCTGGATGTGGGAAGTCTACGCCCAAGGCGACAACAGCGAAGGCCTCGTCGTCTCCGTCGATCTAAGTCCAGGCCGTCCGCTCGAAAACAGACGACTGCCCGAAAACGTCCAGCAAGTCGCCGATACCCTCTCCAAATTCACCGGATGCACATTGCGACCCGGTTACGCCGTCACCAACATCGATTCCATGCACAACAGTATCCTCGGATCACACATCCGGCAATCCGGAACGAGGCGCATCGAACAAACCCACACCATCGAAGAACCCGCCGGACAACCCATCACCTACCGCGCCCCCAACGGTGCCGTCTACACCTACGACACCCTCGAAGACATGCCGTATGAATTGCAGAAAATGTATCGCGATCTGAACAATCACTAGATCGACACGCGACCCTTCGATTTGTATACTGTCCCCTATGAACAGAACTATTCTTCGTTGCATGTTTCTCGCGGGGGTAATAATGACGATTGCGTCAACGGCACAGGAACGTCAGATTACTTTTTCGCCGCGCGGGCATGACCTCGACAACAACGACAATTTTTCACCCGACGGCCAATGGCTCTGTTTCGATACCCGTGAGAGCGTCGAATTCGGCATTCACAACAGCCAGTCCATCGGCATCGCCAACATCGAGACCGGCGAAGAAAAAATTCTGCTCGAATATCTCGATGCGACCATCAGCAAAATCAATCCCGCCCCCGGCATCGGTGCCGTATCCTTCAACCACGCCCGCAACGAAGTCGCCTTCATACACGGCCCGCCTCTCGTCGATGTCGCCACCCGCGGACCCTACGATTTCCCCAATCGAACCGGTGCACGCGTTTCGCTCGACGAACCCGGCACGGTCCACTGGCTCGATCACCGGGACATCACCACCGATCGCGACACCCTGCCTGGCGCACTACGCGGCGGCACCCATCGCCACGAATACACCTACAACGGCAACCGAATCGGCTTCACCTACAACGATTTCCTGATGCAACACTACGACCGTACCGTCGGCTACATGGAACCCCTCCCCGACGCTCCCGGCAATGCCAGTCACTACGCCGTGCTCATGGTCCCCACCGTCCCCATCGGTACCGCCAAACCCGGCGAACTCGAAAAAGCCTGGGGCGATTCCTGGGTCGGTCGCGATGGCAGCATGCGTGCCTTCATCGGACGCGTCCGCAACGACGACGGCGAGACATACACCCAATCCCTCTACATCGCCGATGTCCCACTATCCATCGATATCACCACCGCCGACAGCGGCACCACCACCCGCTACCCCACGCCCCCCGAAGGCATCACCATCCGCCGACTCACCACCAACTGGGCCGAAGGCATCGTACGCGGTTCCTTAAACGGAAAACAGATCGCCTACTACGCAAAAGACGCAAACGACCTCTCACAAATTTTCATAATCCCCGCCGACGGCTCCACCCCACCCAGACAAGTCACCCAACTCCCCCAAGGCACCGACTCCGGACTCCGCTGGCATCCCAACGGCGATACAATCTTCTGCATCAGCAACAACGGCATCGTAGCCACCTCCGTCAAAACCGAAACCTTCGGGCAATCCAAATTCCTAACCGATCAAGGCCAGGGCACACCCCGAACAAAACTAGCCCTCGCCTGGGACGGAAAAACCCTCGCCTACAACCGCCCCGTCCCTTCACCCGAAAAGAATTACCTTGGAGAAGATCACGTACAGATTTTTATACTGCCATTGGAGAACTAACCACCTTTCTTTCTCGAAAGAAAGGTGAGTTAGTTGAGGCCGAGGTGTTCGCGGTACCAGTTGGCTGCTTCGGCGGAGGCTTTGACGAAGTGATCTTCTATGTAGGGATCAAAATGGCCGATGCCTTCGTATTCAATCAGCTTCTTCGGGCCACGCAACAATTTGATCGCGGACTTCGCGCTGTTGTCGTTGTTGATGAGTTCGTCGTTGCCCGCGATGATGAACAGAACGGCGACATCATCATTGATATATTCCACGCCATGAAACGGTCGATACTCTTTACTCAAACGCGCGGTTTCCATGTCCACAAAACGCGGCGTAGTAAATCCCGTTTTGAATTCCGCGCCCTGACCCTCGCGCGCACGTTTAATTGCGTCCGCCGTCTCCGCTTTGCTCATCGGCATCGGACCTTTCGGCGCGTTCTTGCCGCTCACGGCGGGAACATGCGACACAACAGCCTTCACCCGCGGATCCATCGAGGCAACCGACATCACGTGCCCGCCCGCGTAACTCGAACCCCAAATGCCGATGCGTTCCGGATCGACGCCGGGTTCACCTTGAATATACGAAATTGCCGCGCGAATATCCTCGACCTGTTTCAGCGGCGCGAGTCGTGTGCGCTTGATTTGCACCTTCGTTGTTGCTTCCGTGAATCGATCGTCATCAACCGTTTTCACACGATCAACCATCGTCACAAAACCATCACTCTTTCCCCAGCCACGGTAGTCGATCACCATCGTAACCAATCCCGCATCAGCAAAGCGGTTGCCATACTTCAACAGACTCGTGTGCGTGCCGGTCCAGCCGTGGGAAACAACGACCGCCGGCGTCTTGCCATTCGCGTCATAGTTTTTCGGAAAATAGATCTTGGCCCAACATGCAACATCGTCGCTGTAGTAGGTGACCTCGCGCGTGGTGACACCATCCGCGGGTTCAAAGCCATAATATTTTGCGGGAATGCCATTGTGTTTCGATTGCGCCGCCGCGCCAAGTGAAGTCGCGAGCAACAAAGCCAAGGTCGTGAACAGGAGATTTTGATTACGCATGATTCGTCGCCTTTCGTGTTGGGAATCCGAACGAACAACTAATAGAACGAATCAGTATCCGATATTGCAACCGGGAAAAACCAGTTTCAATAAGCGGTGGCACCCTGCGCCGATCTAGTTGCCCACATCCTCGGCATCCACAACGCAACGAAAACCAACAGTCGCCAATTGAGACTCAGGAAACAACCCCTTGCGACTGGTGCAGGTAAGTTCATCAGGCGTAGAGTGCCACGATCCACCACGCACCACGCGCCTGGGCTCTTTGGCGATCGCCTCATCGGAATGCCCACCTTGACGATACGGCAAATAATGATCAACCGTCCATTCGTAGACATTGCCCGCCATATCAAAAATACCCGTCGGCGTCTGGCCGGTGTCATGCATGGTTACAATAGAAGGCATGCCCAGATAGTCGCCATAATTGCACCGCGTCGTATCCACCTCGAAACTGCCCCAGGGATATTTACCCTTGTCCCGGCCGCCTGCGGCGAATTCCCACTGGCACTCGCTAGGCAACGTTTTGCCCGCCCACTGCGCATAGGCCTGCGCATCCGAGAGGGCAATACCCGTAACCGGTTGTCGCGGCCCGTTAAGTTCGGCATCGTCCCAGAATTTCGGCGTGCGGTATTCGGTCTCCTCGACGAAGTTCGCATATTCCTCGAACGTAACCGGGTACCGATCAATGTAAAAAGGGGCCGCGACCGCCTCATGCTCAGGAGATTCCGCCGGACTATCATTCGACCCCATCATGAAACTTCCACCTTCCATGAAGACCATGTTCTGCGTGTCGACGGTCCTACCCGATTTCGTAACGACCTCCGCAACCTCCTTGTGAACGTACGATTCCTTGTACGCCGCCGACAACTCATCGCGAAACTCTCTGGCCGATTGGTAGCGACGTTCCTTTTCAGGCAAGACGGCGCGATTGTAGACGGCGACGATGGATGGCGCAACATCATCACGTGCATCCATGATGTCGACTTGCTCATCAGCCGGCGTGCGCAACGTCAGTACCTCTTTCAACAACAGACCAACCGTAAACAGATCGGAACGCGAATCGACACTGTGATGGCGACGCTGCTCGGGCGATGCATACACCGCGGTTCCAATGATGCGCTTCTTCTTGCCTGTCGGTGCCGCAACTTCATGTTCTTCTTCGATGGCCAACGCGAGTCCGAAATCGAGAACCTTGGCACGGTCGCCCGGCAGCAACATCACATTCTCCGGTTTCAAATCGCGATGCACCACAAGTTTGTGCGCATAAATCAGTCCTGACAGAATTTGAAGAATAATACGAATCGCAAAACGAACATCAAGATGTTTCTTGCGATTTCGATGCTTGCGAAGAAAATCCCGTAGCGAAGTACCCTTGAGTAACTCCATTGAAAGATACAACACACCCTCGGCGGTCGTGCTGACATCGTGAACCGCTACAATATTTTCATGCCGCAGACGACGTGCAAGCTGTGCTTCTTTAATAAAGAGGCTTTGACCGCGCTGTGTCTTGAGCGCACGCGGATTCATGAATTTCAGGGCGAGCTCTTCACCGACCAACTTGTCGTGTGCCCGATACACAACGCCCATGCCACCTTCCCCTATGCATGCGTCAATCACATACCGGTCATCGATGACTTGGCCAGGCGAAAAATCAACATTGAGGGTTGACTCGCTCAGCGCCTGATCCGGCACCTGAATTTTCGCCCCGCAGCCGAAACACACGCCACTTCGACCTGCCACCGAGGCCGGAACGCGAATTTTGAGACTGCAACTGCTACAGGTAACTTCAATCATAACAACAATATACTTCCCCAAAGAAGATAATTCGTCACAATTGTAACATGGAAACAGCATCAAACCAACAGTGAGACCAAAGCCTTCCTGGGCATGTTTTCTTAGGCACTTTCAACACTATGGAGCGTCCAAACTGCTCACCGACGAGGGTAGATCCCTCGACAAATTGACGTTTTGTGCAATTTTTGTGCAATATTGCAATATACTGAGTTCTAGCGGCAAGCATACAAATTCGAAGGGCAAAAAAAACCTTTGACTTTCAAGTAAGAATTCTGTAGATTACTATCTATCCGAAAAGAGGGGGATCTGCGTGTTTTTCGAACGTGCCTGTTTTCTGATGTTTATGTCGTTTTAGGATTAACGATTAGTGCAGGACTGTTTAACAACCAACAGGAGATTTACAGATGACTTTTGGAACCTTATTTCGATCACGTACCTTCACAGGAGCTGTCCTCGCTCTGGGAATGGTCGCAGGTTTGGCGTTATTGCCGAACACAGCATTTGGGGCTACTACGGGGCTGATAAGCCTTACCCAGCCGCCCGAAGTGAATAGAGCTACACCAGGCGGTGTCCTGCCTGCGAGTATTTTAATCCCAGTGGCTGCTACTTTCAGTCTTGTTCAGGACCCTGTACCGGCTACACCCGGCCTTTTCAACGGTGGTGTAACTTTCGAAGTTACTGGCGGTACGGAAATCAATGACGGAACTGATACGGGTAGCAACTATTATATCGGTACGCTTGATCTTATCGACGCTCCAGAAGCTGACGCTGCTGGGTTCACAGCAACTATTA
>JAYGCN010000086.1:0-11153 GCA_046583315.1 Candidatus Hydrogenedentota bacterium | reverse complement strand
AGTATATAGTGTGATTACTATCATGAATACACTATATAGTATGTCCCCTACATTCTACGCCTTCTGCAGGGCACTGTCAAATTTAGTACGGAAATTTCTCATTAAACTCATGATCCAAACGCCCGGTTTCCCCAGAACCTTCGACCGATAGTACAATACTCTGTGAGGCAATAAAGTTCCCGATAGTGTACTTTTTATTTATTGACGGGTTACGCGAACGCTTGAGTGTAGCGTGCCGAGTCCGGGCGAGCTGATTTCGACTGTTTGCCCATCCTTCAACGCGGCCACTCCTTCGGGGGTGCCGGTTGCAATAATATCGCCTGCCCATAGGGGTATTCGATTCGAAATGAAGCTGATCAAGGTCGGGATATCGAAGAGGAATTGGCATGTATTGCCACTTTGGCGGGTCTGTGCGTCGACTTTTAGCTCGATATCGAGGTTGAGCGGCCAAGGCAATGATTCTTTGAGGGTGATTGTTGGACCTATCGGGCAAAAGCTACGATGATTCTTGGCCATGAGCCAGGGCTGGCCGTTGGATTTGGCTTGGGATTGCTGACCGCGTGCGGTGACGTCGTTGACCAGGGTATAGCCGAGGATTGCGTCGTAGGTCTCTTCTTTGCTCACCTGCCACGCGTCTTTGCCGATGACGACTCCTATTTCACCTTCGTAATCGACGCGTCCCAACGATTGGGGGAACTCAATTGTACCGCCGTCGGCTATGCAGGTGGAGGGGAGCTTGTTGAACAGGAGCGGGCTGGTGGGTATTTCGTTGCCGAGCTCTCTGGCATGGGCGGCGTAATTACGTCCTACGCAGATGACCTGGCGCGGGGTGTGGGTTATGGCGAATCGTTCTGGCTCGGGCAGGATTATCGCTTTACGCTCTGATTCATCCAGCGCGTTTAATGCAACGATGATCTGCGCGTGGGTGAGCGTGCTTTCGCCTAGAGCGATGGCTTCCAGATCGGTATGCTGACCGTTTTCAGGAACGAGTTTGTTCAGGTCATACCAACAGTCCTCGTGCTGCACGACGGTATGCATTTGGTCTGCTATGGAGATTCGTCCGAGTCGCATCGCACGAGTGTATCAAAGTTGAAGGTTCCCGTTCCCGACTCTAAGTCAGGTAGACTTGTTGCAAGTCGAGTTGGGGAGGTTCAGTTGTGAAGAAAGTGGCGTGTGTTTCAGACTTGCATCTTTTTTGCCGTCGGTCCCGTGCGGAGGACTACATGCCTGAGATCGAAACTGCGATTGCTGAGTCGGACATCTTCATTTTCAACGGGGACACCTTTGATTTTCGCTGGAGCACCTTTCGCGATATCGAGGAAACGGTGCGCGAATCGGTCGCTTGGCTGGAACGGGTTACGGAGAAATGGCCTGCGTGCCAGTTTTACCTGCTGCTGGGCAATCACGACACGGTCACGCCGTTCATGGATGCGATGGATGCCTTTGTGCCGTCGGTACCAAATATTGAGTGGTATCAGTATCATCTTCGACTGGATGACCATCTTTTTCTGCACGGGGATGTCGCGGATCGCATGATGACGGCGAGCGATCTGGAAGCGTATCGTCGTGAATGGATGCAGGATGAACAAAGGGGTGAGCGTCTGAACCGAATTCATGATTTTGCCTTCGGTATCGGAATTCACAAGCTGATCAATCGATTTTGGTTTCCGAACGCGCGGATTCTGAAACGGGTACAGTTTCATCTGGAGGATATCGGCCACGGCGTTGAGTCCGATATCGAACATGTGATCTTCGGGCACACGCACGTCCACGTCGAACAAGTCGCGCACGGAGGCCAACGCTTCAGCAATTGCGGCTCACCCATGCCCGGGATACGCTTCGAGATTCTGAGGACGGAGGTCCCCAAGGGGTCCGTCGTGGAAGGGGTCTGATTGGAGGGGTTAATCGAAACGGAGCGACTGCTGCTCATCCCCTTGAACCTTGAGGTGCATCGTGCGTTTCTGGCTGGCGATATCGAACAGGCGAACGAGGAGCTGAACGTTTCCGGTCTGACCGAATTGTCGCTTCCTCGATTCGTCTGGGAACTTAGGCACGGACAACTCGAGGAGAATCCAGATCATTCTCCATGGCTGTTGCGCGCGATGGTGTTGAAAGATACCCGGCAGGTGGTCGGCAACATCGGATTTCACGGCACACCCGAAATGCAGGCGAATATAATTGAAGAGTTCGGTGCAATTGAATTCGGCTACAGCGTCATCGAAGGATTCCGCAGAAACAGGTACACCAAAGAAGCCTGCGAAGGACTCATGTCCTGGGCCACCGACGTCGCCGACACCCCCAACTTCATACTCAGTATCGCCCCAAAAAAACGAAGCCTCCATCGCCACCGCACAAAGCCTCGGATTCACCAAGCACTCGGAATATGAACACCCGGAACGCGGGAGGGAGTGGCTGTACGTGCGTGTGGCCGTAGGCGCTTAGATAAGAACTATTCCTGACCGATTTTGACTTTGTTATTCGTTCCGTCAAAGTCTTTTGTGAAGGTGATTTTTGCGGATGGGTTGATCATGGAGCCTGAGGCGAAGGTTTCCGTACTGGTTCCTGGCATGACCCAGATCAGACCGTTATTGTTCCGGGTGACCATGCCTAGTCCTTCGTTTAGCGTGCGGAGTGGGCTACTTGAGGTTCCGTTGCCCGGATTGGTGACATCGAAGTCCACATAGACCTGATTCAGGCTGTGTGGGGTCAACCCTGAACCATTGAGCGCGTTGTCCATCGAAACTTGACTGTCTCCGCCACTCATGGTTATGAAATACGCGGAAATCAGCCCAGCCGCGATCCACTCAAGATAGTTTAAGTTACCGTCATCGGTTATATCGTATACAGCGAATTGGAAGCGTGCATCTTCGGCGATTCTTTCCGCAGTCCAATCCATCGTCGTGCAGAAAATATCAGCGTCACCCCCAGAACCGGATAGTCCGTCTTCAGATTCCCATGCCGGGACCCAATTCCCCGCGCCGTCAGTAGCCATAAATGGCCAAACATCATGGCCTGAATCCGCAGCCGCGTTCGTGTTCAAAAAAGCAGGATCGGTCCACGTTTCATCATTATTGGTAGAATGCGAGACGAAAACGTCGGTGTCTGTTCCTGCACCCGATAAATTATTCGACGACTCCCAAACAGCAATCCAATTCCCTAACGAATCAGTAGCAATCGTTGGACTAATGTCTATATCATCGACACCATCAGTAGTCGCATTCGTGTTCAGGTATGTCACGGTAGACCAGTTATCACCATGGTCGGGAGAATGGCTTACAAAGATGTCCGGGTCATCACCGACGCCCGAAAGATCCTCAATCGATCCCCAGGTTACTACCCAGTTTCCGTTACCGTCCGTGACCAAATGTGGCTCAAAATCCAGCGCGAAAGCGGAATCGGTTTCCGCGTTAGAATTGACGTGCGCAGGTTCTGTCCACGGTACGCCCGCGTCACTTGATCGGCTGAAAAATATGTCCGCGTCGTTTGCGCCTGTCTCGTAGATATCTTCCGCTGACGCCCAAACGATCATCCAGTTTCCGCTGCTATCGGCTGCCATTTCAGGTCCGGTGTCTCCGGAGGAATCGGAAGCAAAAAATGGGTGCAGGGCATCTGGCTCCGTCCAGTTATTTCCGTTATCATCGGAAATAGAGAACACGAAGTCTCGATCAAATCCGGTGTTCGCGATATTTTCACGTGATACCCAAGCTACGATCCACGTGCCGTATCCATCGGTTGCAATAGTGGGGTAGTCGTCATGCTGAGTGTCGCTGAGTCCGGTTGAATTGACCAGTGTCGGAGCACTCCATGAAGCACCATTGTTACCGGAATGCGATGCCAATATATCGTTGTCGGTCTCAGCACCGCCAGCAAACCAAGCTACAATCCAGTTTCCATTTCTGTCGTTTGCGATAACGGGACTTGAATCAAAGCCAGAGTCCGACACCCCATTTGTGTTGACCAGAACGGGAGAACTCCAGCTCAATCCGTTGTCTACTAAGCGAGCACAAAAAATGTCTCCATCGGTCCCGGTCCCAGACAGGCCCGCTTCAGAACGCCAGACGGCAATCCAGACCCCGTCGCCATCTGTGGCTACCCGCGGTTTGTGGTCGCCTCCTGAGTCGCTTGTCGCGTAGAGTTCACGAAAGCAGGGTCTGAGCATTTCATTTCAAGCGCATGACTTGGATGCGAGAGAAAGAGAACGACGAATACAGTAGCGAAGGTTCTGGAAGCGGCATCCATCAGCGAGTCTACTTAGTGCGTCATGGCGTAGACGACTATGTTGATTCCTATGGGGTAGGATTTTTTTACGGAGAATTCCTGGAAGTATTCGAGGTTCTCGCGTTCTTTTTCCCAGCCGTCGGCGATGTCGGTGTTGTGGGTCATGAGCACCATGAGGCGTCCGTTTTGATCGAAGATACCGCGGAAGTGGGGTTCTTCGGTTTCGAGTCCACGTTCGGATGTGGTTGAGCCGCCGGAGCGGTACCAGTGCTGAATCGAGGGGACCTGCGGGATTTCGGTGACGTCAAAAACGACGTGGAAGATTTCGTGGTCGAGGGGTATATCGATGATATCGTACTCGTCAGGGGAGAGGACTCCGTAGATTTCGGCTTCCCAGTTTATCCAGGCATCGTCGCCCCAGAAGTCGTCGACGTGGAGCAGTCCGCCGCGCACGAGATATTCACGCAGGGCTTCGGCTTCTTTTTTGCTGAAGGTTGCGGTGCCGACGTCGGACATGAAGATGTAGGGGTAGTTGAACAGGGTAGGGTCGGTGAGTCGAATCACTTCCTGAATGGGATCGCCGTAGTCGTCGGTGTTGATTTCGATCGTGGTGAGTTGCGAGAGGCGCAGCATGAAATTGTGGCCGGAGTCGGGGTAATCGGTGTTCCATCCGAATCCCAGTGGTTCGTGGTAGCCATTGGGGCTATACGCGATGGTGCAGAAGGTGAACTTTTCCTTGGGGAAATCCTCGAGGCCGGGCGGTGGTGGCGTCTCGGCATTGGGTCCGCCCCAGAATTGCGCGTGAATGTCGCTTGTGTAGGGCAGGCACAGGGCAATTGCTGAAAAAAGGAGTATCGCGGTGCTCAATGCGGGGTACTTATGTCGAGCGCGTCTGAAAATCGTGGATCTCCCGGTCGAATGAAGCTAGTATACAACGAGCGATGCGAAGATATACAGTCCAACCTGCGAACTTTTTGGGAGTTCCGGGGTCAAAAGGGGTATTGAGGCCTTATGCCCTCTAGATTGGAGACCGATATGAAAATGTTAGCGTGTATTTTGAGTGGGATGAGTCTGGTCGCGGCTGCGCAAGACCCGCCTGTGGAAACGATTGATAGGCCGGATGTTGCGAAAATTGAGGACCCGCTCGGAGCTGCGTTTCGCGCTTCTGAAACGACGCTGGACGATCAGACGGACGTTGCCGTAACAATTTACAACAACAACCTGGCGCTGGTGAAGGATCGTCGTGCGATTTCGTTGTTTCCCGGTGAAATGACCCTGCGGTTCATGGATGTCTCGCAACACATCAAGCCGGAGACGGTGAGCATGCGTTCGATTACAACACCCGGCGCGCTGCGTATTCTGGAGCAGAATTATGAGTACGATTTGATCGGTTATGAAAAGCTGATGGAAAAATATGTGGGGAAAACGGTCAAGCTGATCAATTTTTCGGACAGTATCGGCTTTGTTGAGAAGGAAGCAAAGCTGGTGAGTTATAACCAGAATCGTCCTATCTATGAAATCGATGGTCAGATATTTCTGAATCATCCGGGCAGTGTCACGTTACCGGAGATCCCCGAGAATCTTATCGCGAAACCCACACTGATCTGGCTGCTGGACAATCAGGGAACGGATCAGGAAATCGAAGTGACGTATCTGACGGAGGGGATCTCGTGGCGCTCGGATTACGTGATTGTTCTGGACGATAAAGAGGGGAAAATGAATCTCGACAGCTGGATCACGTTGAATAATAATTCCGGCACGGCCTATACGAACGCATTGCTGAAGTTAGTCGCGGGAGATGTAAATATTGTTCAACGCCCGCGATCAAGGGGTGGGATTTCGGGCCGCGAGATGATGATGGCGGATTCGGCAGCCCCGCCGATGCAGGAATCGTTCGCTGAGTTTCATTTGTATACAGTGCCAAGACGAACGACGATTAAGGACAGGCAGTCGAAGCAGATCAACTTGTTTTCGAGTCACGGGATCAATGTAAACCGGATCTATGAATTCCGTGGACGCGCGCATCACTATTCGCAGCGTATTCCGCAGTTCGCGCCTGAGAAAGTAGCGTCGTATCTGGTCTTCGAAAATGAGGAAGAGAATGAATTGGGTATGCCACTTCCGGCCGGTATCATGCGGGTTTATCAACGAGATGGCTCCGGCGCACTGCAATTCTCCGGAGAGGATCGGATCGGTCATACACCTAAAGACGAGACGGTGAGGCTCAAACTGGGCAATGCTTTCGATATCGTAGGCGAGCGCGTGCAGAAAGACTTTCAGCGTATCGCTTCGACGATCTTTGAATCGGGATTTGAGATCACGCTGCGTAATCATAAGGAAGAGGACGTGACGATCGATGTGGTCGAACCCATGATCGGCGATTGGCGGATTCTGAGTTCAAATATCCAGTTCGACAAACCTGATGTGGCCACGGCCGTATTTAGTGTCCTGGTGCCGGCCGATGGCGAAACGGTCCTGACCTATCGCGTCCGGGTTCGATTGTAGGGCTACAGGGATGGAGCGCGCACTGAGTGTCACGGAAATGCGTGAGGCTGACCGACGGGCCATTGAGGTCCTTGGAATTCCGAGTCTTGTCCTGATGGAACGCGCGGGGCTGGCGGTCTTCGAGCGAATCGCGAGTGGCCCGGTGACGGTGGTCTGCGGCAAAGGAAACAATGGCGGAGACGGGTATGTTGTCGCGCGGCATGCGCTCCTGGCGGGTCTTGATACGCGTGTGATTGCGCTTGCGGACGATGAGACACTTACGAAGGATGCTCTCGTATTCAAGAAGGTGTATACTCGACTAGGCGGTACGTGTTGCGTGTGCACTACGAATGCTGAATTGAAAGAGGCGTTATCTGCTGTTTCGGAGGATGCGACGCTTATCGACGCGATGCTTGGTACGGGTACTCGTGGTGAGGTAAGCGGACTGGTTCGGTGTGCAATTGAGCATTGGCCCACAAGAAAAACTGTTGCGGTGGACATTCCCACGGGGTTGCACGGGGATACCGGAGAACCCTGCGGGCTGGCGGTCCGTGCCGATGAAACGGTAACGTTCCAGTTTATGAAGAAGGGGTTTGCAGCCTCGACGGCGGCACCTTATTTGGGCCGCTTGCATGTGGCTGATATTGGTATACCGGATATTTGTGGCGATGATGCCCGGTGGAATGAAGAGCGGTTGGAGAGTTGATGGAAATTGCAGTCCGTGTTGCGCATAGCGGCATCACGATATATATGATTTTGATTCTACTTCGCTGGCTCGCACCGCACATTGGGCTAGAACTGGAGTACGGTCGTTTTCGTTTTTTGACGCGCGTTGTTGACCCTTTTCTGGATGCGATCCGCAAGAGTGTGCCCGTACGGGGACCTTTTGATGCGAGTCCAATCATCGCTCTGTTCGCCTGCTGGTTTGTTCGAACGATATTGGTACGTATACTGATAGGCACGCTGCCCGTCGTTTATGTATAACCCGTTTCGATGCTTATGACTTCAAAACGCCTTGATGATACACGCGCCCAACGTCAAGCCATGATTTCGGAGCAGCTGCAGAAACGTGGAATCAAGGATGTGCGTGTGTTGGACGCGATGAGAAGGATGCCTCGCCACATTTTCGTGCCAGAATCGATTCGCTCGAAGGCGTACGATGATAATCCCTTGCCGATTGCTTGCAAACAAACGATTTCGCAACCCTATATCGTCGCAAATATGCTCGAACTATTGGAGTTACAGCCGGATGACCTTGTTCTGGAAATTGGAACTGGCTCGGGTTATCAGACGGCATTGTTATCTTTGTTGTGTGCTGATGTAGTGAGTGTTGAGCGCCACAGGGGTCTTTCCAAAGGTGCGGCGAATGCATTGAAAGCTCTTGGACTGAAGAATGTTGATTTTCGCGTGGGGGATGGCACGCTGGGCGCACCCGATGCGGCGCCGTTTTCGGCAATAATTGTCACGGCTGGTGGACCGCATGTGCCCGATTCGCTTCGCGAGCAACTGGGGGATGGGGGGCGGCTTATCTGTCCTGTCGGTAAAAAGGAGAGGCAAAAATTGATCCTTGTGCAACGCACCGGTGATGCCTTTAATGAACGAAAAGAGACGCCCTGCCGCTTTGTTCCACTCATCGGTGATGAGGGTTGGAGTCCATGAATCTCTTGGAAATGGAATGTGTATCTTTTCTGCGACAGACGAATCCGATCATCGACGATCTATCATGGAAGATTGCTCCCGGCGAACATTGGACCTTGCTTGGCGCAAACGGTTCGGGTAAGACGACCCTGTTGAAACTGCTGACGGCCTATGAATGGGCATCGAGCGGTACAATCGAGGTTCTCGGAAAACGTTACGGTGAGTGCCACGTCGGGCTTCATCGCAGACATATGGGCTGGGTGAGTGCTTCGCTTCAACGTCAGTTGCCGGGACGGGATACCGCAGTTCGCATCGTTGCGTCTGGTCTAGAGGCGAGTTTCGGCTGGTATGGGGAGTGGAACGATGAAGTGGAAGCTGAATCGCGCGAGGCTTTGGATAGACTTGGCGTCGGTCATCTCTGGGAGCGTACTTATGAGACCTTGTCCCAAGGGGAACAGAAACGCGTTCAGATAGCGCGCGCGATCGTGCACAGGCCTCAGTTGTTGATTCTGGACGAGCCGTGCGAAGGGCTTGATCCGGTAAGTCGACAAAATTTCCTGCGCGATCTCGCTGGCTATGTAGTTGGCGATGATGCGCCTTCGATAATTTACGTAACGCATCATATCGAAGAGATCGGGCCTTGGATGACGCACGGCCTCGTACTCAAGGATGGGAAGTCGCTCGTGGCGGGTCCGATAGAATCTATCATGACCAGCGATTTACTTGGCGAAGCGTTCGGAGAAGATTGCACCGTCGCGCGGACGAATGGGCGCTACACCATGCGTCTGTCATATTAATCGCGCCGAAACTTTGGGTTATTCCCGGCGATAACGACGGTAATTTCGCCTTTGGGCGGCTCGCCAGCAAAGCTCTCAGTGAGTTCCGAGAGATAAGATCGGTGTACGCGTTCGAACTTTTTGGTGAGTTCGAGGCATGCAGCCGCCTGCCGATCACCGAAGACCGCGAACGCGTCGGCGAGAAAGTCCGCGATCCGTTTGGGTGATTCGAAATAGATTAGGGTATGCGGAAGATCTTCGTCTTTGCGAAAGAAATTTTGGCGCTGCCCGGTTTTCTTTGGTGGGAATCCGCGAAAGAGGAAACTGGAACTGGGTAATGCGGACAATACAAGCGCGGTGGGTACGGCGCTGGCACCGGGAATAACGATCACCTCGTGGCCTTGCGCGGTCGCTTCGTGAACGAGTCGATAGCCGGGGTCGCTGATGCCCGGATAGCCGCCGTCCGTGCATAGGGCGACGGTTTTACCTTCGTCGAGCAGCTTTACGATGCCGGGTGCAGACCTATTTTCATTGTGCTGGTGATGCGAGAAAACGAGAGACGGCTTCGGGATTTCGTAGTGTGTCAACAGTTTTCGGGTCACCCGGGTGTCTTCGCAGGCCAGCACGTCTATTTCCTTGAGAATCCGGATCGCGCGGTAGCTGATATCTTCGAGATTCCCAATAGGTGTAGCAATAAGATATAGGCAACCCATGCAGTGGTTCCTGTTAAGTTGTCGGTGCGAAAGTCCACATGATACACTTTTCGCAATCCTTGTTTCAGTTTTCGGCCATCCGTGTGGGCCGTGATTGGTATTTTCTAATGACGAATAAAGAAGTAATTCATCTCCTGGAAGAAATTGCGCTCCTGCTGGATTTGGCAGGTGAGAGTCCTTTCAAGAGCCGTGCCTATACCTCAGTAGCCCGGGAAATCGAGCGTTTGGAAACACCGGTGAGCGTGTTGGTCGAGGAAGACCGCCTGCGAGAAGTAAAAGGGGTTGGGGATGCGCTGGAACAGAAGATCACCGAGTTCGTGACGACGGGTGTGCTGGGATATCACCAGGATCTGCGTCGTAAATTTCCGCCGGCGCTCTTCGAGTTGTTTACGATACCCGGATTGGGCCCGAAACGTATTAAGCAGATCTATGACACCCTGCAAATTGAGTCGCTCGATGATTTGAAAACGGCTTGCGAGGACGGTCGCTTGACGGAATTGAAGGGTTTCGGTCCCAAGATGATGGCGAAATTGCTCAAGGGGATCAGTTTTGCGAGGGAACATCAGGGGCAGTTCCATTTTGACAAAGCGTATGCGGAAGCCCGGCGTCTGCTAAATATCCTCTCGGAAGAACCGTCGGTGATTCGCATCGATGTGGCAGGGAGCCTGCGCCGTTGCAAGGAAGTCGTCAAAGATGTAGATATTATTTTGTCCAGCACCGATCTTGCCGCGGTGATGAAACGTTTTGTGGAAGATGAGTATGTTTTGGACGTGGTCGGACATGGCGAGACGAAGTCGAGTGTCATTCTGAAATCGGGAATCGGAGCGGACCTTCGTGTGGTTTCGGATGAGCAGTTTCCCTATGCATTGATGCACTTCACGGGGAGCAAAGAACATAATGTGGTGTTGCGCCAACGTGCGAAAGAACGCGACCTGAAACTGAATGAGTACGGTCTTTTTGCTGGAGATGAAAATCAGGCATGCGATACCGAAGCGGATATCTATAAACGCCTGGATCTACCCTTTATCCCGCCTGAATTGCGTGAGGATATGGGTGAATTCGAGCTCAAAGAGACGCCACGTCTACTTGAAGTCGAGGACATTCGCGGCGTGATCCATTGTCACTCGAATTACAGCGATGGACAGAATTCCATGCTTGAAATGGCACAAGCTGCACAGGAGATGGGCTACGAATACCTGACGATGACGGATCACAGTCAATCGGCGGGGTATGCAGGAGGATTGCAGCCGTATCGAATTGAGAAGCAACACGCGGAAATTGACGAGCTGAATGCGAATCTTGATGGATTCCGTCTCATCAAAGG
>JAYGCN010000220.1:0-12624 GCA_046583315.1 Candidatus Hydrogenedentota bacterium | reverse complement strand
ACTTTTGACCCGGCCGTTGTCGCCATTCAGGAAATTACCTACGAGAGTGCTCAAGTCCTTCCAAGATCCCGCCCTGCTCTGGACACTGTGGTGAGCGCGCTGGGCTGGCAGACTGCTATTGGAGATTGGAACAACGGATTTATTTATGACTCCACCAAAGTGGAGCTGCTGGAGTACGTCACGCTCGAACAACTTCGTTATCCACCGTACAGTTCCTTCTACGACGATTTCCCAAATTGGCAAACGGAATTCGGCCCCAATGGCGCGCCCTTTGGACACGAAAGTAGTCTTCCGGAACTCGCGATTTTCCGGGCGGTTGACGGCAAGTCTCAGCCCTTCTGTCTGATATCCACCCATTTCTACTTCGGGAGCAGTAACGAATTCATACGCGCCTACGCGGGTGCCGCGTTAAAGCAGTACATCGATGAACGCTATGCCGATCTCACCTTCACGCCCTCCATTTATTTAGTGGGAGACTTCAATGCCCACCCCAATTCAGGATCTCCCCACGACGAACTTTTGGCAAATACTCCACTAAATTATATCGCCAAAGAGAACACGACAAAGACGACTGCCGTGGGTTTCGGCGCTGAATTGGATCACATATACGCGACAAACGATGCCTATTTGAGTATATCCACCGCACTGGCTTTTGTCATCCGTCCTTCCCACTATGGCGAATCCGACGCCGAATTTGAAGCCACGTTCAGCGATCACACGCCGGTGTTTGTTGATACCGTGCCGCTCCCTTTCGTCTCGCCAATCCACGTTGACGATGCAGCGACGGTGCCCGGTCTCGGAACGCCCGAAGCACCGCTGAAAGGCATCGACGAGGCTATCACCGCAGCAGACAATGGCTTCACGATCAATCTCGCACCCGGTTCCTACAACACGATTGAGAGCCCCCTCATCATTTCGAAGCCACTTACACTTGGCAACTCAAACCCTGGAGTTGGCACGGTCGCCATCGGTGTTAGCGAGTAGCTCAGCGTGATCGATTTTGGCTGTCTATGTTGATGCGCTGAACTCCCGCCGGTGGGCAACACGCCCAGGGCCAACGGGCCGAATCATGCACGGAACCAAACGCACAGGCCGAAATGGAAAAGTGATGGCGGTGTTAAGAAACGTTACGAACCAATTCTCACCTCGTTTCCTTGCTTTTCAGTTTCTCGCACGCCATTTTCAGAACTAGTTATGTTCAATATCATCATGAAATGCGCGGAGGGTCAAAAAACTCAGCCTAACGCCGAAAACACATGGAACTAAGCGTATAAATTGATTTTTGAGACGAGTTCGGTTGTGTTGTGAGCAAAACTCAAGTTTGGCCAAAAGTCTAAAACGGCGTGTCAATTCAATATTGACAAAAGTCGCCGGCTATACTAGAAACACCCTCGTTTACACCGTCGGTGCTTTTAACCCTAATCGTATCACCACTTACGTATAATTCTGATACACAGTTTCACGAAAAACTGAATGTGAGTACCCTGTGAATTAGTTATTCTCTTGACAAAATGTGACGCTGAAGGTACTGTCAATAGGAGAAAACCGTATCGGCAATGCTTTCCTATATACTGGAAATCGGGATTGTTCGTGCTGCAAAACAGTTGTGTCACGTTTCAGTAACAGGGCTCTCATCGCCGTCACCAGCAGAAAACGAACAGGGAGAAATGATAGAAATGAAACACGGTATCAGCTTCGCCTCATTTTTGGTTCTTAGTTTTGTCACTCTGGGAGGCGGCGCTTATGCAGCTGAGCCTACCTATCACGGCCAGATCATTCGCCTGATGCAATCGAAATGTATTCAATGCCATCATTCCGGTGGAATCGGCAATGGAGATTGGGCGGATTACGCCACGGTCGCCTCATCGGGTGCCTCAATCAAGGCTTACGTTCAACTGGGGCTCATGCCTCCCTGGAATGCGTCGCCTGAAGAGACGCAGGGCTACGGCGCGGGCCAGGGATTTCTTCCAAATAGCGAGCTGACGCAGGAACAGATAGTTCTGATTGCCACTTGGGTCGACGCGGGCGCACCGGAGGGCGACCCGGCGGATGCGCCGCCCGCGCTTGTATTTGATGACGGCTGGTTTCAAGGTCCGCCCGATGTTGTCCTTGAGATGCCGGTGGCCTGGACCCACGATCCCGGAGCTGACCGCTACCGATGTTTTATCGTGGAGCCGCAAGTGGCGGGTTCTCTGGACAATTACGAAGTGATCATCGGCTTTGAAGTGAAGCCGAGTAACCTCGAAATCGCGCATCACGCCGTCGTGTATATCGCCGACGGGGCGGCCGCACTGGCCGCCCAGGCCGCAGACACGGTGACACCCATGATCCCCAACGATGGCTATGACTGTTTCGGAGGCAGCGGAATATCCGGCGCCACAGTCTTGCAGGGATGGGCGCCCGGTTCCAATTCCGTAGCCCTACTCAACGATAAACTGGGTATTCCCCTCCCACCCGACAAAGTAATTATTAACCAGATGCATTATCATAACTTCGGCGCGACCCCCGAGACGGATCAAACGTCGGTCGGCCTGGTTTTGGCACCCGATCCGTATGACCCAGAGCTTCTACTGGTCATCAACCAGCTCCCGACAGATTTCCCCGGTATATCAGTCCCAGCTATCGCGGGTCCGGCAGCGACCCGGGACGGTGGGTATGGTCCGATGTGGCCTAGTGAGACCAATACGTATTACATGTCCGTTCCCATCGGTGAAGACATTCATCTGGTGTCGGTGTTCCCCCACATGCACCTCATCGGCGACCAATTTAACGTGACTGCTACACTGCCGGGTGGTGGCCCCGACATTCCTATTATTGATTTGGACAAGTGGGACTTTGACTGGCAATTGAGCTACAACTTTAAGCAACCGATTGCACTATCGGCCGGTTCGACTCTTCACGTCCAGGGTACTTACACAAACACGACCCTAAGTAATGTTATCGGCGGCCTCGCGAGCAACGATGAGATGTTGACTCTCGGCTTGTCCTTAACAACGGACTCGGAGGGCGTTCCAACGCCACGTGACTCGACGCCGCCTCAGTACGTTCAAACCGATGAAATTGCAGGACCTTCGTCGTTGGCGCTACTGGTCGAATTCGACGAGGATATGGCTGATCCGCATTATCCTTCGGCCTTCCAGATCGTTGGCCCAGGCGGGCGTGTCGTAGCGCCGTTCTCTCTTGTCGTAGCCGGGAATACCCTTGTCGTCGATTATGATCCAGCGTATCTCGATCCGAAGCCCACCAACGCGTGGGTGGACTTGACGACTCCTACGGCGGTGAGTCACGATCTTCTTCTTCACGGCTTCTTCGGCATTAAAGATATCGAAGGGAATTTCCTGGACGGGGACGGAGACGGTACCGGCAGTGAAATTGCCGATGACGTTACTCATAACTTTATGTGGTCCGGTCCTGAGTTCGGAACAGTTGCTGAACCCTTCTCGACGATTGAAGGCGGGCTGGCCGGTGTGCAAGCCGGTGGCTCGTTGCGAATTCTCAGCGAGGATAGCAGCGCTATTGTTACGATAGACCAGGATGTCACGCTTGTTGCCGAAGGCGGTACTGTTCGCATTGGCGTCGCCGGACCCTAGAGTCCACCTAGGCGATTCGTGACAGGGTACCGCCCGCTACGAGATAGCCACCGCTATTGATGACATGTACGGCAGTCTGTGGATAGGTTGTTACGATGTGGCACCGCGCCCGGTATCCCACCAGGATGGCATAGGGCGCAGTTGCCCGGAAAATTGAGATCGTCATCGTGGGGAGTAGTTGGAGCCGAGCGATGGTCGATACTTTCGTGGCATACAGCGCAGCCGATTTCGGTTTCGGCCGGAAAATGGCATTGAACACAGTGATTGTTTCGGGGAGCGCCGAAATTACCGGTGTGTGACACGGGCTCTGTGTGACTGTGGCATTTCATGCATGAATCTTCTTCGTGACATACGCTACAGCTCTGGCTATCCCAGCCAGCGTGAACCCCATGTAGTCTTCGATTCCACGCCAAGGTGTGATTATCTGGTTTCATAATGCGATGGCAGGTCATACAGTCTTCTTCTTCGACATGACATTGAGCGCAATATGTGGCATCCACATATGATTCATGTCCGTGCAATTTTTTCCACGCGAGAGTTGAATCATGGGCGATACGCTGGCCGTGACGATATTCAGGAATCGTCTCTTTGGTTAGCTCGCGATGGCATACGGTACACTCATTTCCGTGGAAATCTTCTGCTTTTGCAGTCGTCTTCGCAATACTTGAGAACGCATGACTGGTTTGTTCATGACAATTCATACACTGTGTCATGAGCATATCGTCGTACGTGCGTGGTCGATCTGGACTCTCATGACATTCCGTGCACGAGACCTTCGCCGTAACATGTACCTGATGATCGAATCGTATCTCATCGGTGATGAAATTTCGCCGAGGCGTAATGGAATAATCATCGCGTGTGTGACACATTTTGCAGGATACGTCGTCAACATACGTGAGCGGGGACGTCAGACTGTTGTCAGGAATATCGTGGCACACCGAACAGATGTCGTGGTCGACAATTGACACCCGTTCACCAGTGGAAACGGTGTGGCAATCCGAACAATCCAGTCCGTCAGCCGCGTGAATGTCGTGGTTGGCGATTACACCCCGATTGGGCTCGGGAGCACGCTTGACTTCGCGTACGAAGGATTGCCAAGTCGCGCACGCTGTCAGCAGAGAGTACAACACTCCCGCCGTCGCAAACACCTTCAATCGTCGTCGTTTGTCACTCATGGAAACAAAGCCTCACGTTGGTTAAAATCTATAGGTATACACAGAACGAAGCCGCCAATAAGGGGCCTCATCCGTATCGTCGTCTTCTACCGATCCCCGAATTCGAACGCTGTGCTGTTCATTGATATCGTGCTTGACCCTTAGATAAAACGTATATATGTCACTTGCGGATTGGATGAAAAAAGAATCCTGATCTTGGAGATCATACTGGATGATCCGATCCTGAAAACGATCATAATCGACGCCCATTGAGGCTTTCGTGCGCTCCCATCGACGCGAGACTTCACCTGAAATCGTCTTTTCGCTTTCCGCGTCGGACGCGTCCCATAACTCGGCGATCACGCGCAGGCCATAGTGTTTCGCAATATCGGTGATATCCAGAGATATCCCGTAGCGCTGAAAATCGCGATTCCCTGTGTTCAGCATATCGTCACTCGCGTCGTGCACCTGTGCCTCGAAGCCCAATTCGACGTGCTCACCGATTGGGAAACCAACTATCGCCTGCACATCTTCATACCCGTTCAGTTCTCCTACAACATGATAGAACTGAGGGAAATCCGTCGGACGTTCCGCCAGTGTGCTAACCCGTTTTCGATAGGCCACGGTGTACAGAAACGCATCTTCCCGAAATACGCCCTGCGCCATCACCTTGAATTCGTCCAGGTCTTCCTCGTACCAGATTGCGCGTCCGAAAACATTGTGATAAGGATTCAGAGAATGACGAACCGATACCGACGTCAACGCCGCCGAGACATCGTCGGCGTCATAGTTGCGCCTATCGTCGTCTCCGTAGAATAAATCAAGAGCCACGCGCGTCCTTGGTAACGGTCTCCACGCAGCGCCGGCACCGCTCGATATATCCTCATGACTGTTTTCATAGACCGATGCGCGCGCTCCCAAGAAGGCATAGTACTCCCACTTATTGTGCCGCATCCTGAAATAGGCGCCGTCGATCCGATTATACGCTACGCCTCCGGATATGCGTTGACGCCCAAGGCGCAAGCGCACATCGTCGTGTTCCCCTTCATACTCCATGTAGAGGGAAAGAACCCGGGTGTTCACAAAAGTGTCGGACGTATCATTAAGACCTCGGAAGGCACTCGTCGACGATTCCCGTCCGTCCAGATCTTGGGTGGTCCAAATGGTAGAACGAAAATGAAGATTGTCATGCTTCGCGGGGTCCGCCCGGAGACGCAACACCTGATCCAGTTCCAGGTCGCCCTCAGATTTCGAACGGATCGCGTCCAGGCCGAGTTCCAATTCTCCCGAAAGCCACCGGGTTTCTGGTGGGACAGGCTCGGACTCCTGAGCGACGACAAATCGCGAGGCGGATAGCAGCAAAAGTAACGCGACGAACGTACGTGTGTATGTTGATTTTGTGAACGCGTCATATGGTCGCAAAATCATTCCGGGCAAATCCCTAATTCCCATCGAACAGATCGAATTGGTGAACAGCTGTAACGGAGAGTTCACTACTTTCTCCGTGGCACGTCGCGCAACTCTCCGCTCCCGTAGCGTTGTCCGTATAGAGCAATGCATGTTGAATGGACGTGTCAGTGCTGTGGCACGACGTGCACGCGCTTCCCATGGGAAACGATTCGCTCACGACCGTCGTTCCCCCGTTCTCGGTGATCACCGTTGATAGCGCTTCGGGCGGAAGCGGTAGGGTCATCGACTCCTCGACATGACACATTAAACAATCGCGTCGATCGCCCGAAAAACGAGTCGAGGTATAATCGTGCTCCGCGCCGAGTGCGTCGAATATGGAATACGAATGAGCCAAGTCGGTTCCCGTGTGTATGCGATGAATCATTTCTTTGAAGTTGATGGTTTCCGGGGGGAGAAGTTCGAAAGGTCGGCTCGATTCATCACTTGAATTCGGGTTGTGGCACATGACGCAATTGTCGACTCCGACCCGGAGCTCGTCGTGCGCTCGAAGCTCCAAATGACACACGTTGCATTTTTGATCGAGCACAATGCTGCGACGGAACGACGGGATCGTAGCTTCGGGCGAGAAGGAGATTGGCTCACTCTGGGTAGCGCCCTGCTTGTAAGTTACACCGCGATGCTGGAATGATCGACGGCCTTCCAGAGAAACCACAAACGCATTCTCCTCCGTAACAGGAAGTTCCGCGGCAAACGTAAAATTATACGAACCGTCACCGTGTGTGATTAGTGTTCCCTCAGAAGGTCCATCGCTGCTCGCGATCACTTCGTGAACCGTCGATTGGTATTCAGCGACAGGCCATGCAATCGTCGCCGAAACCCGCTCGATCGTTGAAAGATTGGGAATGGATGCATCATCTTTGTCGCGAGCCGTGAAGGCGATTTCAACGCGCGTCCCTTCCGTTCCAGGGGATGTGACGATACCAGTGATTGCGAGCGCGAGCCCTGGAGCGCCCGGAGTGTCTACCGGAAACAGGTGAGAGAGGGCAACAGGCGCTTGACCATTTCCCTCAGGCGAATGGCACAGTGCGCACTGACTATTATTCTCCTGAACGCCGCCGGGGTGCATCGAGAAACTGGCAGGTTTCGTCGAAAATGTTCCGTACCATACGCGATCATGGCACGACTGGCATCCCACCATCGTCGGGGCGGTCTCGTAAAAATGAGCCTGGGGCGCATCGGTATGGCAACTCACACAGTTTCGGATGTCTTGCGGGTAGTCGACGGTCGAATAGTCGACCAACGCATTCGCAATACCATGGATCTGATAGGGCTCGCTGTCAATCAAAAGACTCGGGAGCATTGAGCCTCGGTGTATCTTGTGGATAAGCTCCGCAAAGTGAAGCGAATTCCCAGTCTCCGCATCTGTACTTTGAGAACTGTGGCAGAGAATACAGAGTTGAATCTCCGTGCGTAAACCTTCATTCGCTGTGAGTTGCGTGTGGCACGAGTTACACGCCTCTTGAGATACCATGTCACGCACGGCCGCAACGGGTTGGCCATCGGGACGAAAGGGCATTGCCAGATTTGCCATATAGGTACGTTGATCGGAAACGGAGAAACGCACAATTTCTGCACCCAACTGATGGGTCGCGCTACGGTCATAGTCGCCGGGTAACGCCTTTGCGAATTTAAAGGTGAAAACGCCTTCACTGTTTTGAGTTAGACCACTTATCCCCGCGGGGTCATAGGCCGCCTGAATGGCCTCGTCACCGGATGCAGGATCTCCGTCAGGATCCTCCAGAACGGTGGAATAGCTCCTATACTCAAAAGGGGTGCCGACTGACACCCGCTCCAGCGCGGCCATCATGAACTCGATATGCGTAATTTCGTCCAGAGAAATAGTATTGCCCGCATCGTCAAACAGCATAAATTTGATCGCCGGTCTAAGGTCATCAGCGATGCGCACCTGTTGAAGTAGAACGTTAAGATTGGAATTTTCCGACAAGAAGGAAAAAGACGTAGTAGTGTCGTCGCTGTCACCGCCGCCACTCGAACAACCTGAAAGAACGGTCCCGAGCATCACAATCAGTATCAGCGAAGCGTGCACAGTCGGACGCTGTCTTAGTATGCCCCGCGAAACGCTGCATACCTCCATACAGATTTCCAAACGTACAGCAAAATTTATATCAGCATTCGAATAAATGTTGTTACGCATCAAAATCGCACCTTTCGCAGACGTCAATCTAGCACGCTGAGCCGATAAAAGGCGAATTCGCCGAACCTGGCACCGTAGGCCATGGAGCCTAGTTGACTTTTTTACGGCGAGACAATATACTCTATTTTTAAGTATGAGGCAGTAGTTAATCGATGAAACGAACATTAGCCAGCAATTTAGCATTCCCATTATCGTTTGTAATTTTCTTGTCGCTTGGTCACGCGATTGCGCAGGAACCGGCGAAGAGTTACGTCGACAGTCGAAAGTGCAAACTCTGCCACAATGTTCCCGAAAAGGGGGGCCAGTATACCTCATGGAAATCCCACGCCCATGCCAATGCGTTAGACACGTTGTACGGGAAGAAGGCGCAACGATTTGCCGACGACCTGGGCATCACCGTCCCCCCTTACGAATCACCCGAATGTCTGAAGTGTCATGTCACTGGCTACGATAGTGTGACCCGTTCTATGCCAAAAGAGCTTCGAATGGAAGATGGCGTACAATGCGGATCGTGCCACGGACCGGCTTCTGCGCATTTGAAAGATGCAAGAATTTTGCACATGGACAAAGATGCTAAGCTGGATCTAGGCAAAAACATATTAATGCCGAACAACGCAACCTGTATCGCGTGCCACAATGAAGAAGCCCCCCCGTGGAACCCCAAGAAATATACCTTGGAATCCGGGGAGAAAACGGGTTTTGACTTCACGCAGGCTGTAAAGGTGATCGCTCATCCGAACCCCAATCGTGTCGCACACATCGCGTCCGCGATTCAGGAGGCCGATTCGGCAACAGCGAAAAAGTGAACACGCGTTGCAGGGAGTGCCTTACCCGAAAATCGTAACTAATTTACGGCTAACATGCGAAAAATTAAACAGAATCGGATTATCTCGTGAAAAAAATGATACCCGTCCCTAAAAATGTTCTGACAATCTGTCTATTTGCTTCGTTGTGTACGTTGGCCATGAATGCCTACGCTGCGAATATCAATATCCAATCATTCTCCGCGTCTTTCAGTCCGTCGGATGTCGTCATCAATGTCGGCGACTCAGTAACGTGGACCAATCTACAGCCGGCCCACAATGTCGTTGAAACGAATGGCCCAGCCGACGAAAGCTGGAACGGGGTCGGCTTTCGTTCGGGTCCGGTTGGCGCAGTGAGCACCTACATGTTTACCTTTACCTCGCCCGGTTTATACTATTTCGTATGCGAACCGCATGCGTTTATTGGCATGAAAGGCACGGTAACTGTTCAAGGGAATGTGGACTCGGTACCTCCCGTGATCACATTGACAGGAAGTCCATCGATTACCCTTGCCGTGGGAGGTACGTACATAGACGCCGGTGCCACCGCAACGGACGACGTGGATGGAAATTTGACGTCGAGCATCGCGGTTACCGGCCTGCCGTCGAATCCTGTGGCTGCAGGAGATTACACCGTCAGGTACAACGTCTCCGACACTGCTGGTAACCCTGCTATCGAAGTAACCAGGGCAGTCCATGTTGCCAAACTCAACGAAATATATGTTCAATTTGAACACGGAAACAGTGGTGAAGAAGGGAGTCTGGCATCCCCCTTTGACACAGTGGGTGAAGGAATCGCGGCTGTAACGGGTTCGGGTACGATTTGGTTGCTTACCGGGCAGACCTCGGATAAACCAACAATTACGACCGCTATGTTCCTTAAAGCATATTCGGGCATCGTATCGATCGGCGTCGGCGGCATGGCCGACGAACGGAAATCGACATCGTACACCTATACTTCAAATTCGAGCACGTTGGATAGCCACTACACATCCGTTGACAGCGGTACCGCGAAACCCACAAGTGGATTCCATGGATTCCACGCGCCTGCGCCCATGGACGCAATCTTTGAAGAGGTTATGCCGTATGAAATGATCGAGAACGGAGTACGACCGCTAAGGGCAGATCAGACCATCGCGATTCGGTTACGTGCTACCGACGCGATCGATTGGAAGGATATTTGGGTGAAACTTCCTGATGCGCTTGTATCGTCTGTCGTGGTCACCTGGTTCGAACTCAACGCGGCGAAGACCGATGGCTGGGTATTCGTCTCATCACCAAATTTATGGCCCGATGGCGAAGAGATAATCACCGTAGCCGCGGGGAACGAGAATTTTCGGACGGCGGAGTATCAATTCATGGTATCTCCATCAAGAGCCGGAGTTTCCGAAACGGAAACGTTGACCTACGAAACGAGCGACATCCAACAGCTTCAAGAAGGCATCCGTGAACCCTTGCGCATTCATCCCCAGCAAGTTTTCGAAAACACAAAAACGGTTTGGCTGGAAATTCCCGATGGCACGCCCAGCGACGCCATCAGACTAATGTACTTTAAACTTAACGGCACCCAAGACGGTGAATGGCACAGTGCAGAAAACGTCGCTGGATTCCTCGAATCTACAGCACCCGAAGTAGTCAGATGGGAAGGGCTTAGCTTTATCGGCTACCGTGTACGACACGGAGGCATCGTGCAACTCCGTCTGAATCACGTAGAAGAAAAATAGCAAGCATTTACACCAAGCCCGCGATTGATTATCTATGCATGGCGTTGGCGGAGAATGTCGATGCACAGCGCTAAATAGCGATTCAAAAGATTCGCACAGAAGCTGACACCGTTTGACATTGGACCCCGCTGACCAGCACGAGACCGTGATCTGATTAACACCTACGAAAGACTAGACCTCCTGTAGCTCCAGGATACGTTATATCTGGCGAAATACTCACGAATGGCGCCTCCGCCGGCACAGTACCGTAGCACCCAGAGCTGCTGTCACGAAGAGCGGGACAAGCATCGGCCAAGTCAGAAGCACTGTGGCGAGAAGTAAGATCGGGATGAGTAATAGCCGAACCCCGGCTCCCAAGGCTGGGATCGTGGATATCTTATTCGCTATCGGCGGACTCAGGCGGTAGTACAGGTCTACGAACACCGTGCCGACGACATTGTTAAGCATGTAGGTATCACGTACTGCGCGCAAGGTATTGATTTCTTCGGCCATCGGTGTACCATAGGCTGCCGTCGCGATGAAGCACGCGCCATCACCCGATTCCGATGTTTCTGAGGAGCGTGTAGACCACTCGAACGCGTATACAGAATCGTCAATCAACTCGCCCCCAACACCGTTTGCATTTCCATCCAGGAAGTTACCATTCGAATCCTTGATGCCGAAAAAGCCACGTAGAAGGAGTTGATAGTCGCTTGAAGACCCTTGCGGCGTTTCAAGATATTCGATAATCAGCGAATCACCCGTAACCGTCATCGAATCAGGAGCTACTATTCCACCGGAGGAACCGATAATCTCCACGGCGGACGGGTAATGTGGTAATACGATTTCTTCGTCGAAGGTCACCACCAACGTTAACCCTGAATCAACTTCATCGGCGGTCACGCTCAATACTCTTGGTGGCGTGGAATCACGTGGTGTGGGAATACCCTCCGAGTCGATCGTGATCGAGTTGCCGAAGGTGAGCATCGATTCGTAACTGAATAAGCCTCCACAAACCGGCTCGGAAGTCGCGTTAAAATACGTTCCAGTAACAGTGACTACACTTCCCGCGGGAAGAGCGATCGGTTTCTTGAAGTTATAGCTAAGTTGCCAATCAAAGTCCCATTCATCCAATCGAATGATGGGAACCACTGTAGAATCCGGTAGTGTGGCGCTCACAACGAACTTGTCACCTAACTGGTGCATATGAGGGAAAACCGAAACGAGATGGGTGTCGGACGGAACATTAATCGTCATTTCATAGACATTGGTTTCGCCTGGAAGTTGATCACCACAGCCCGGTCCGAAACACGGACCCGGACCTATAACATCGGCCGTGCACGGTCCATTGCGATCAAGCGCCGGCCCCTCTATAGCTGGCGAGCTCCATCCCGGCAGGACAGTAGGGATGGTGTTTCTGACGAGAAGAATATTCGGATCAGACGACAATTTGAGTCCGATTTTCGTACGATCACTCATGGACGGTCCGTTTACATTGTTATAGTGCATCTGAAGAACGATCGCTTGATCGGCACGAAGTGCGACGCCGAGCCCTTCATTTAACAGCTGGACTGAATTCGCCCCGGGAGCCCACCCTTGGAGAACGAAGCCGCCAACACCGCTACCGCCATAAGAATCCCAGCCGTCGTCAACTCCGGGAGTCAGGTAATCCGCGGCTTGCATGTCCAAGGCCCTCTGGCGATCAACGATATACACAACAGCGTGATGCGCCAACTCCAAATTGCCTGG
>JAYGCN010000342.1:0-6015 GCA_046583315.1 Candidatus Hydrogenedentota bacterium | reverse complement strand
TGCTCGACCTCGAAGGCCAAAAGACCCGCAAACTCGTCTAACGCACCTGTCTCTCCGCAGCGAATTCACCCGTCAACGAGTAACCATCACGATTCCATGTCTTCAATCGAGTTACGCATTCGTACCTATTGTTTCCCACATCCCTGTTTTGGAGCAGGCGGCAACGAGTTTGCCGTATCTATAAGGCGGCGCGAAGTGCGAGATTCCCAGTCAAGCTGAAAATGACAGTTTGCTAAGCTGCGGGAATGAGACCTGCCAGTCGGCAATCAGGAGGATATACGAGAGAACCGGGAATCAAAATAGGGAATAACGTCTCTGTACAGAAACTGAACATAATTCTCGATCGCTCTACATTGTTCAATCCAAAAAATTTTGGGAGGGGGTCCGGGGGATGTAACGAGCCCGGCCCGGGTCTTTTCTTCAGAAAAGGGATCCCCCAGGGCTCTTCAACGCCCTTCCCAAGGAATTGTTAATGCATTGACTACTGCGCAAGTGTTTGGTATACTTGTGTTTCCTGTGCGCAGGCCGTTTGCTCCTTCGGGACGTCAACGACTTAGACCAACCCACCCTGCGCCAGGATATTCTACCTTGAAGGGAGGTTGAAGTCTCTTGACGAAAGTACGCGTACGACCCGACGAACCGTTTGAAAAAGCGTTGCGCCGGTTCAAAAAGAAATGCAATAAAGAAGGGCTTATGCAGCGCTTGAAAGAAACCAAGCACTTTGAAAAGCCCAGCGAACGCCGTCGTCGGAAGTTGGCCAAAGCCATTTCCCGCCAGGCACAAGCGAACGAGTAATCTCACTTTTATAATTGTACGTTTCAAGGCAGGGTATCTCGATACCCTGCCTTTTTTAATGAAACCACAGGGCAACGCGTGATGACCGAAGACAAAACTCCCGATGAAACCATCACCGCCTCCGAGGATGATGCCGGACTGCGCCTGGATCAATTCCTCGCGCGCTACATCGAAGATGCCTCCCGCTCACTCCTCAAGACCGTCATCAAAGATCAACACGTCACCGTCAACGGCCAAACCATCAAACGGCCCAGCCGAAAGATGAATTCCGGCGATGTCGTCACAGTAATATTGCCCCCACCTCCGATCTCACACCTCGTTCCCGAAGACATCCCGCTCGACGTGCTCTTCGAAGACGACGACATACTCATCATCAACAAACCCAGCGGACTCGTTGTGCATCCCGCGCCCGGACATTACACCGGCACCCTCGTGCAGGCCGTATTGCATCATTGCCCCAACTTCGAATCTCCCTCCGGCGATCTCTCCGGCTACGGAGTCGACCCCATGCGCCCCGGCATCGTGCACCGACTCGACCGCTATACCTCCGGCGTGATGGTCGTCGGCAAAACCCAAGTCGGATTCAGCCATCTCTCGAAACAGGCGCGCGAACACACCTTCGATCGACACTATCTCGCCCTCGTGCGCGATGAATTCGAAGAAGATTCGGGTGTGATCAACGCACCCATCGGTCGCAGCCTCAGCCAACGTGGCAAAATGGCCGTCACGTCGGTAAAAGGCAAAGATGCCATCACGCATTTCCAGGTGATCGAACGCTACGGCGTCGCTTCCCTCATCAAACTACGTCTCGACACCGGACGCACCCACCAAATCCGCGTGCATGCCCGATTCGCAGGCCGCCCCATCCTAGGCGACCCCCTTTACGGTGTCACCGACTACTCCAAATGGGACATCACGCCCGAATTACGCGTCGCACTCAAAGCCCTCGAAGGCCAAGCCCTCCACGCCGAATTACTAGGCATCGAACACCCCATCATCGGCGAACGAATCACCCACACCGCCCCACCCCCAGAAGATTTCAATAAGGTGTTGGAATTGCTGCGGGCGCGCATTCGAACTTAGGTCCAACTTCCACTGCCGGTTTAGATTTATGCGTTGACCTCGAAGAGGTCGTACAACGGTAGCCCCGGATGAAATCCAGGGTCCAAACGTTCCGATCCCCCAACCCCGATAGCGGGTTGAACAATCACGCCGAGCCAAACACAGTTCGACCCATTTCAGGGTCGGTCGCTTGTTTTGCTGTTTACCCCGGGTTGCCACCCGGGGCTACCATAGTTGAACGCCTTCTGCGTTCGTTCCCCTCAAGCATTGGGAACATCACATAGAAACAGGTACAATGTTGACTTTGCAACAAGCAGGACTTACTACTTGAAACTATACTTCATCATACCCGTCATGGACGAGCGCGGAACGCTCGAAGAACTGACCGAGGGCATTCTCGCAAGTACCGCTGATCACGAAACGACCATCCTCTTCATCAACGACGGCTCAACCGACGGCACGCGCGAGGTTCTGGACGAGTTGGCGGCTAAGCATGATGCGGTTGAGGTTGTTCACTTCGACGTGAATCGGGGCAAGTCTGCCGCGCTGCTGGTTGGATTCGAGAAAGCCGAGGGGGATGTCATTTTTACGATGGACGGGGATTTACAAGATGACCCGGTGGAGATTCCGAATTATCTGTCGAAGCTAGACGAGGGGTACGACCTCGTGTGCGGCTGGAAATTCGTGCGGCATGACCCCTGGCACAAGACACTTCCGTCGAAAGTGTACAACGGCATCGTCGGCATGATTTTCGGCCTCGATCTGCACGACATCAACTGCGGGTATAAAGCGATGACGCTCGAGGTCGCGAAATCCCTCAACCTGAAACACGACTACCACCGCCTCGTCCCGGTATTCGCCAAACTGAAGGGCTTCCGCATCACCGAAATCCACGTCCAACACCACGCCCGCCGATACGGCCACTCCAAATACGGCCTCGCACGCTTCTGGCATGGGTTGCGCGATGTCTTTCGCGTGTGGCTGGGGAAATGACTGTTTTTTTTACCGCGGAGAGCGCAGAGTAATTACTCGTTATTCTTGTGTATCCGAACATATCTTCCGAAAAAATATGGCCACCTATTCTCTAACACAGGAAATTCCCAAGTTTCTCTCGAACCAGCATTACGATACCAAACAACGAACTGACCATTGCAATGAGGGCACTTCATAGTCAATCTAGGCCAGTCACCATCTACGAGATCAAAACCTTGGCGATGGCTTTCACAGCATGGGCACAACGGCAACACCATAGACGGCATGGCGAAAGTGCGATAGAGAATAGTCAAAAGGATGAAATACAACGTGAGTGCGATTGGGAATGCAACAATGAGACCAAGTGGATGAACTCGAGCTCCGACTCCAAGCGAGACTCCAAAAACTACTATAGGTATGATTAAGTCAAGCAGACCAAATCGCATTGATTACGTCCTAAATGAGTCGGGCACCATTGTCAACCATTCCATTATCAGTATACCATACACTTCATACTTCAGCTCCGCGTTCTCACTGCCTCCGCGGTGATGACAACTAAAAGGAACACGAATGAAAGTCTATATGTACAAAAACTGCGGCACCTGCCAGAAGGCAAAGAAGTATCTGGCAGCGAAGGGGTTGGACTACACCGAAATCCCCATCCGCGATACGCCGCCGAGCAAGGCCGAACTCAAGAAGATGCTCAAGCACATGGAGGGCAATATGAAGAAGCTCTTCAACACTTCCGGCATGGACTATAGGGCGCAGAACATGAAGGACGTGCTGCCGACGCTGACCGATGCGCAGGCGATCGATGTTTTATCGGGAAATGGCAATCTGGTGAAGCGCCCTTTTCTCATCGGCAAGGATTTCGGCACTGTAGGCTTCAAAGAGGATATGTGGGATGAACTCCTCGGCTAATTCCTTCGACACACTCGTAGTCCTCGGTCCGACCGCATCCGGCAAAACCACGCTCGGCGTAGAACTGGCCCGTGCGCTGAATGGCGAAATCGTTTCCGCTGACTCGCGGCAGGTGTATCGCGGACTCGACATTGGTTCTGGCAAGGATCTTGCTGAATACACCGAGGGGCCGAATCCCATCCCCTACCACCTGATCGATTACTGCGATCTCGACCATGAATTCAGCGTATTCGAATTTCAAAAGCGCGCTTACGAGGCGATATCCGAAATACAGGCGTGCGAACAATTGCCGATCATCGTTGGCGGTACGGGACTCTATCTGGACGCGCTACTCAGCGCATACCGCATGGTCGAAGTCCCGGAAAACCCCGTCTTCCGAAGTTCGCTGACCATGATGAGCAACACCGAGCTCGTCACGCGACTCACGATGCTCAAGGGCGATCTGCACAACACCACAGACACCGAAGATCGCGAACGCCTCATCCGCGCCATTGAAATCGAGTCCTACACCCAACACAATCCGCCGGAACCCGCGCCGGAGTTACACCCATTCATCCTCGGCATCCACTGGCCGCGCCCGATTCTGCACCAGCGTATCGCGCTGAGACTCAAAGACCGCCTCGATAACGGCATGATCGAAGAAGTGGAAGGTCTGTTCAAATCCGGTGTGTCTTCAGAACGCTTAGACTCGCTTGGACTCGAATACCGTTTTGTTGCCGAGTATCTGCAAGGTACCATCAAGAACAAAAACGACCTGCTCCAGAAACTCCTGCCTGCCATCAAAAACTTCGCCAAACGTCAAGGCACCTGGTTCCGGCGCATGGAGAAAAAGGGCGTGGCCATCCACTGGCTCGAAGAAGCCACCCTCGAAGCCGCACTCGCCACGATTCAGCAACACTCCACCACATGAGCAAACGAATCGACAATTATCTGAGCAAACGCGCCGATCTTGAACGCCACCCCATCGAAGGCGGCGCGACGCATTCAAATATAGACCGCGTGATCGTCATCCCGGCACTCGCCGAACGCGACTCGCTCCCGAACATGCTCGACTCCCTGACGAAGTGCAACAAGGATTTTCTGAAGACGACTCTTGTTTTGATCGTCGTCAACAATCGAGATGCCGAACATGTTTCCGCTGAGGCCATCGAAGAAAACCAGCAAACTCTCGCCTGGCTCCGATCCGATCCCTATCCAACACTCAACCTCCTCTACATCGATGCATCCTCCCCGGGAAATGAACTCGGTCGCAAAGACGGTGTCGGCACGGCACGAAAAATAGGTATGGACCACGCGCTGAATATCCTCAACGAGTCAACGGTTACCCCACTCATCATATGCCTCGATGCTGACACGACCGTAGAGCCGAACTACCTTGACGCACTCGATGCCTTCACAAATTCCAAGTCTCCCTGGGCCGGAGTCATCAACTACGCCCATCCAATCCAAGGATCCCCTGAAGAACAAGCCGCCATCGTCTCCTACGAACTCTTCCTGCGCTACACGGAACTCGGCCTGCGTTTCGCCAGCTCCCCCTACGCCTTCCACACAATCGGATCGACAATCGTGTGCACTCCCGAAGCCTACGCGGCGGTCTCCGGCATGAACCGGAAAGCGGCGGGCGAGGATTTCTACTTCCTGCAACAACTCGCCAAGACGGGAAGCATCACGCGTATCACCGACACGACCGTGTATCCCTCGCCTCGTGTTTCATGGCGCGTACCCTTCGGCACGGGTAAACGAGTCGGCCGATTTCTGGACGGGGAAGATGATGAATGGAAAGTGTACAACCCGGAGTCGTACCGAATTCTTAAAGAGTGGCTCGAAACTGTCACGAATTCACTCGACAAGGATGGCGAATTCCTGACGGAGCAATCCCGAAACATCGCGCTAGAACTGGCCAATTTTATGGAGAATACATCGTTCAAAAAATCATGGAGAAACCTAAAGCAGCACGCCTCCAATGAAGCACAACTCCTGAAGCAGTTCCACGGCTACTTCGACGGCTTCCAGACCTTAAAACTTCTGCACCATCTTCGGGATTCGGGGTTTCCCGACATTGATACCTTCGAGGCACTGAAAGTGTTTTCTTCACGAGCAAAATTTGAACTCAATATCGCGTCTGATGTGCGAGATAATCTGGATGCACAAATCGATGTGCTACGACAGCTTCGAGAAATCAGTTGACGACCTGCGCGTCCGTGGCTTCCTGTTCCATGAGCACCGCCAAGTAGGCACGCAAGTCCGCTATGACCGGCTCAACAG
>JAYGCN010000274.1:0-13965 GCA_046583315.1 Candidatus Hydrogenedentota bacterium | reverse complement strand
CGAGCGCGGCACGCCCAACAGATCCAGCGTAACCAGCGCAAATTTCTTGTCGCCCTGCTTCAAAATCAACGCCTTGGCCATCGTATTGTCGTGCACACCCACAGCCGGCGCATTTTCTCGTTCACCATAACCCCCAAGCGGTGTCGGATGATTCTTCACATCCGGAGTGATATTCAAGACAGCCGTTCCTGCCTCCAGTGGAGTAGCAAACAACATGGGGGAGAGGGTCAACGTGAGGAGTAGAACAAAAGTGGCTTTCATGGGGTTTTCCTTGGGCAAATTCTTCAAATATTCCCTATCATCCTAATGCATTCGCCCCAATCTATCCAACACCCTTGTAGCGTGCCCGAAACTTCGCTACACTGATCTCCTATTTTAATACTATTCAGGAGCGCGAATCACCGATGTCCGTTGCCCAACAACAGTACCAACAGAATCGCATGACCTGCGAGGCCCTCGCCCAACAATTTCAGTCCGGCGAAACCATCAGCCTCGGCGTGTGGTACGGCGAACCCTACGGCATGATCAACGCCATCAACGATCTCGGGGATGACGCGAATGGTCTAAACATCTCCTGTGCCATCGCTACCTGCCCCTCCACTTACATGCACAACCCCGACATCACCGTCAGCATCGGCTTCCACGGTGCACAAGAACGCTCAGCCCGGGCACTCAACGAAAACATCTACTATACCCCGGGAAACTACTGCGACGGACTGCGCAACGCGGAACACGGTCGATCTGCTGACTACTTCATCGTACGCGTGGGGGCCATGAACGACGCCGGACAATTCAACTTCTCCATGACCTGCAGCGCGGACTACCGCATCGTGCCCTGGCTCAAAAAGAATCGACCCGAAACGAAAATCGTCTTCGAAGTCAACGCGAAACTGCCCTACGTATACGGCCTACCCGAACATGGCAACAACGAGCACCTCATTGACCTCGTCGACATCATTGTCGAAGACGATGCCGACCTCATGAGTTATCCCGTACCCCCAGCCAATGAAACCGAATTGCGCATTGCCGATATCGTCGCCGAGCTAGTACCTGACCGTGCAACGGTGCAGCTCGGATTCGGTACGCTGCCTATGGCGATCGGCGCATGCCTGAAGCATCACCAGGAACTGGGTATTCACACAGAGATGCTGTGCGAAGCGCACATCGACTTGATCGAAGCCGGAGCCGCCACTAACACCCACAAAGGCCTCTACGACGGAAAGTCCATCGGCACTTTCGCGCTCGGCACCGAACGCCTGCACAACTGGATCGCCGACAACCCCGAGGTCGCGCTGATTCCCGTTGAAGAAGTAAACCGACCCGACGTGCATCCCCGCATCAACAAACTCACCAGCATCAACAGCATCCTCGGCGTCGATATGACCGGCCAGACCATGGCCCACTGCATCGGCTCGCGCACCTACAGCGGACTTGGCGGTGCATTCGAGTTTGCCTACGGATCACAGATGTCCCCCGGCGGAAAAAGCATCGTGTGTCTGCCCTCCACGACCACCCGCAGCGACGGTACCGTCATCTCCAACATCGTTGCCCAATTCCCCCTCGGCACACGCATCACCACGCCCGAACACGTCACCGAATGGGTTGTCACCGAATACGGCGCGGCCCAGATAAAATTCATGCCCCTCGAAGAACGCGCCAAATGCCTCATCCAACTTGCCCACCCCGACTTCCGCGAAGACCTCGAACGCGAAATCACCGACGCCGGCTTCAATCTCGGCAAAATCGATAAACTCCCGCCCCGTCCCGAAGGCACTCTCCGCCTGTCCCACTGAATGCCCGTCACACGAAATGTCCTGAATAATCTGCGGTTTTCCGCACCTGCGTCGATTTCTACGCCAATCACGGGTGTTTCGTCATTTACCGGGACGGGTCCGAGTTGGCTTCGACGCGGATGCACCCAGGTATCCAACGCGGAGTCGTCGGGCTTTAAGAACACCGGTTCGTCGATAGAGGCGATCACATCTTTTCCGATCCCGTGTTTCAGTTCTTCAGGGTTCAGCAGCGAATCCGTCATGTCGAACCAAATCGTATCCATCGTATTTCGTTTGCCCTTGGCCCACACATAGATCTTGCCGTCATGCGAATAGATGGGCCGCCGATCGATCGTGGTCGCGACAAACTCGACGTCCGCGAATCGTTGGTTCATCGCCACGTCGGGTACCTTGGAGGAAGACCCCTGCGCAAATTGCACCGCTTGTTCGGAGAGGATCGTGTTGACGAGAAACGGCTCGGCAGCAATAACGGCGACCAGCACCAGTGTCAATAATACCGTTCGGCGTGATATTCGAGGAAATTTCATGATTATCCCTCGCAGTTTCGTTCGAATCGGGTTCATACAATCAGAAACGCCGGGTTACGAAAGTTTATTCGCCGTCAATTATGATTTCGCCGAAGTCGTCGGATTCTCATACCAAATCACACCCAGATTCTCCTTCTCTTCACAAGTCAACACATCCAAATCACCGTCACCATCCAAATCAATCAGCTCGATCCGGTCGAATTTCGTGCCTGTTGGTCCCGCAATATCATGAAATTTCCACTCCTCGGAATTCTCGTCCCACTCAAAACCGAACAACCCAAATTTCGCGTCACTCGCCTCGCAATCCACAACTAGATCCTCATCCCCATCGCCATCCAGGTCGCCAATCGCCACCGCCTTGCCCGTGCCCGCGCCTTCAGGCATGGGGATTTCCTCCAACCCGTCTTTCGAAAATACCGTCACGCCCCCATCACGCGTCGCCCACGCAATCGTATCCCCAACCCAATCAAGAAACATCACTTCTCGATCCACCCCAGCACTCAATCTACGTTCCCAGGTATCAAGAATATCGTCAGTAGGATATACAAAAAAAACACCTCGTCTAGCCCCTTTGCGATCAGAAATCAAAATGGATGGAGTTTCATCCTTCCTTTCGAATACCCGTATCGACATAACCCATCCAACATCGACCATTTTGTGCCATGTCCAATCCTCAAGCTTCCGGGGATTTTCGGGCGCCTCGAACCACCCCAGTTGAGCGCCTTCATTTTTGCCACCCGACACAATGTCTTCCCGTCCATCCCCATTCACATCCACCGCCACACTGAACATGAACCGTTGTAAACCCTTCGACGCCGGGATATTTTCCGTCACCCAACCCCCCGCATCTGTCGGGTCATCCGGTGCCCAATGCACATACATCGCGCGCGTATTCCCCTCACACGAACTCACCACATCCAGACGTCCGTCGCCATCCACATCCATCGCGAAGGCATCCTCCGGCTTACCCACACGCCCCACCTCCACCGATGGCCAGGGTTCCGTCACCTTGTCCACCCCCGGATGAAACGCGATCCGAATCGCGCCGCCCTCTTCCCAAGGCGTCACCACATCCATCAGCCCGTCCCCATTGATGTCCGCCAGCCGCGCCCCATCCGCACCCTGCGACGACGCATCAATCGTGTGACGCGCCCACAAAACATCCTTCCACTCAGCCGACGCGTCAAACGACATAAATATCGCGACCAACGTCAATCCAATTCGACTCATTCCGCGTCAACCACCGGGATGGCCGATTCCAACTTTCGTGAATCCGGACGCAAATACCACGACGTCAACACAATCGTCAACACAATGAGCGGCGTAATCGTATCGAAGAACGGATCCTTCACCGACATATGCGAAAATGTCGCGCCGGTCAAATCAAAGGTAAACCCCGCATACGCCCATTCCTTCAACCGCCCAAACCTCGGCGCAACAATCACCAACACGCCCATCCACTTCAACATCCCCAACAACGTCAACAAATACAACGGATATCCCAAATTCTCCATCGTCACCACCATCTGCTCCACCCGCAACAAATCCAGCGCGCCCCCCCCCGCCATCACCAAACACATCAACCCCGTCGCCACCCAATACCCAATATTCTTATTCTTCGATTCATTCTCAACCATGATAGTTACCCCTTCAAGCTGAATGCGCCTGAACCACTATACACCATCCTCAGAGATTTTAATTGACTCAACACTGGGTGATAAGCGATAAATGAAGCCTGAAGTTCGCAACATCTAAGGAGAAGTATGCAGTGGACCTATCGACCCAACACGAACCCATCGGCAATTTCCTGCCGTTGCCGGCGAATCCGGCTACGTACCGCCTTTCCCCCGCACAGGTAAAACAGTTCGAGACCGACGGTTATGTTGCCGGGATGCGCCTATTTACCGAGAAACAGTGTGAACTCTTATGCGCGGAACTCGAAGGCCTCACGGACCCCTCCCACCCGAACAACCATCTTTTTCACGAATTCAACTCCAACGAATCCGACGATCCCGACAGCGTGTTGTTTCATGCCCTCGGCGCGTGGCGTGCGGCGGAAAGCTTTCACGACGCGCTGTGGAATCCCGCATTCACCGTTCCCGCATCTCAGTTGCTCGGCGGCTCGGTGCGATTCTGGCACGATCAACTTTTCTGTAAACCGGCGCAACACGGGGGAGTCGTAGCCTGGCATCAGGACTACTCCTACTGGACGCGTACCCAACCCATGAATCATCTGACCTGCTGGATAGGCCTCGACGACTCCACCGAAGAAAACGGCTGCCTGCAATATATCCCCGGCAGTCATAAATGGGACCTGCTAGAGGTCACCGGACTCGCAGGCGACATGGACGCGATTCAATCCGTACTCAACGACGACCAAAAGGAACAGTTCAAACCCAGGCCGATCGAACTCAAACGCGGCGAGGCCTCATTCCACCACCCCCTCATGGTCCACGGTTCCTACGCCAACAACTCGCCCCATTCCCGCCGCGCCATGGTCATCAACGTAGTGTTAGACGGCGTCCGCTCCGAAGTCGACGAACCCCTACTAGAAGGCGTGCCCGTCGTACCAAAAGGCCAACCCCTCTCAGGCCAATTCTTCCCCTTGTTATACAAAAGTTAGTCCCAAATCCAGGATACAAAGTATCCGCCGGTTTTCTTTGGTCTTACCTTTCCTTTTTCAAAAAGAAAGGTAAGTTGTGTTTGGTTTCTTTGAGTCGTATGATGGTCGTTCACATCTAATTTGGAGGCGCGACCGATGAAAACACTCAGATACTTGACCACCACATGCGTTGCACTGACCATGACTCTAGGCTCATTAGCCTATGCCGACGTGGACGACCTTCCCTTCGGTATGACCACCAGCCATCTCAACCTCGTGTTCGCCGTCAGCGATGCCGACAAGACCAACGAGTTCTACGGCAAAATTCTGGGCCTCAAACGCATCTCCGACCTCAAGTTCCCCGAAGGCCGTTACATGATTCGGTATCTTGGTGGCGAATCCGAAATAAAATTCATCGTCAACACGGTAGAGCTTCCCAAATTCAGAGGCGGCACCCAAAACGCGCGCGGCATTCGACTCATGGCCCTGTTCCTGCCCGACACCGAAAAAGCGGGCATCATCAAACGCCTCAAAGCCAAAGGCCACGACACACCCACCTTCACCGCGGGTCCCACCTACGAATACGGCATGGTCTACGATCACGACGGCAACCAAGTCGAACTCGTCTTCTTTGATGACACCACACCCGAGGACAAACTCAAAGGCATGCAGATCGGAATGACCGTTTCCGATCAAGCCGAGATGAACGCCTTTCTGTCCGACATTCTCAGTCTCGAAAAAATTCGCCAAATCACCACCGACTCCGGCACCATCATCGACTACTACGCCATGGGCTACTCCGGCCTTAAATTCTGGGAAGCCAAAGAAGAGTTGCCCGCCTGGGTCGGACCACCCTTCGAAAAAGTCGGCATGAACCTCGTGCAATTCCTTGTGCCCGACGTAGACGCCGTCCGCGCAACAGTCCTCAAACGCGGCGGCAAGATTCACACCGAACCCTTCGCGCTCGGAAAGTTCGCCACCATCATGTTCGTCGACGGACCCGACGGCATCCTCTTTGAATTCGCAGGGCCGCTGCTCGAAAGGCTCAAATAAACTGCTACATCGTTGTCATCACGGCAAAGGCCGCCGCAAGAATTACGGCCGGGATAGCCACCGCCATGAAAATCGGAATATGCAGCAGCACCGCGATCATTTTTACTCCGAAGGCTTTCCACGCCGAACATTGCAAAGCCTCGGCCAGTAAGAACAGCGACCAGATATACGCCGCCAAACATCCGATGTAGGTGAATGCATTAATCGCATAATACCCCGTGCTGTGCTCAATCGCGGCGAGTTCCTGCAACGCTTCAATCGATCCCAATTCCACCTTCGGAAAATATTCGTCGCGATAAAACAACTGCCATGGAACCGTGATCGTCCACACGATTAAATACGGCACCTGTGTCCACGCCAACGCCAGTCGCGATGCCGAATTATCCCCGCCTGCCCCCAACCAGCCTCCGATCATCCGGTACGCGCCGCCATACATATATACATACATCCAATAGCCGACGATCGATAACGCAAGCACGCCTACCCAAATCATCGCTTGTCGGCCCTCAACAACCGACATCGCCATCATCGCACCAGCCGGTGCCGTAAACACCCCTGCCAATATAGGCAACACCACCACCCCGCTTCGGGGATGCTCAGCGATTAACCTGCGCATTGTCGTGCGGGGATGACGCAGGATACGGATCGCATAGTGCCACAGGCCAGATTTCGCTAAGGGTTTGTTCGGCTCGGACGTGTCAACAGGCTTTTCAGACATTGAACTACAAATACTCCTGACAGCGGACTACCCCGCGGCCGCCACAAGACCAATAATCGCAATAACGATTGTAACGACGAAAAAAAGCACAACGGTGCCGACCATCACAGATGAAATAAGAATCGTACCCAATCCACGCCACGCGGAAAACCGATGGGCCTCGCCGAGTGCCTTGCAGTTCACGACCATTCCATAAACATATAGCGGGAACATGATCAAAAACATGATTCCCATCAATATGACCGGCACAATCGGCAACACCTCAACCGCAGTGTGATAATAAATCGCGGCGAAGGTATTCGGAACGATAGCAATGTATTGCATGTACGCAAAAACGACGCTGGCCCAGACTGCCGCCGTCCGCACTTCAGCCGTCGTACCTACTCCGCCAAGCCACCCGCCAACAACACGGTACAGCCACGCGTTAAACATCACAAACAAAAGAGCAATTGGGTACGCTATGACAATAAAAAACAAAAATGCCGCTATCGCGACCACCCCAAACGTAACCGTAAAAGGCAATTCCTCCAGAGGTGACGGACCAGATGACTCGGGTTGTGCGAACATGCTTACAATTCCTGGAGGAATCGCTGAAACATATATAATCGTGTAAACCAGTATCCAGTTATTCCATACTCCTGTTTCCAGCACATAACGAATCGTGTCGCGCGGGCGCAATAGAATGCTGATCCACGGATTGAGCGGTTCAAGCGGCGCCAACGGTTCATCCGGCCCTTGCGGACCACCCCCGTAGGGCTCGTGCGGGCTCGGCTCGTAGGAAAGTGGAGCAGACGGATTCACATGACCAAAAGGCCGACTCGGGTCGATATCCGATTCCCCTTCATACGGCGAAGATTCCGGCGCATCATCACGGTGCTCGCCGCCGCCCTGCCAACTGCCCCTGTCGTCGCGATCATCCATCGTTTTGCCCCCTGTCATATTCTGCGATGAGTCTACGTATTCACCGGCGGCGTTTCAATATACAGATTTCCGTCATCCTCGATGAGACGATACCGATACAACCCGTCCCGCAGGGGGTCCTCACAACTCAGCGGAAACGACCAGCCATGCCACGGACAGGTAATGCGACCATTCTCGATGAATCCATGATGCAATGCCGCGCCCGCATGCGGACAAATATTGCTCACGGCATAAAACGTGCCCTCCACATTGTGGATGCACACCACGTCCTCCTCAATCTCAATCCGCCGCGATTCCCCCGGCAAGAGATCGTCAACACGGCCCGCAGCCACTCGTTCGCTCATTCCTTCTGATTCCCCCTACACATCAAGACACCAGTATACGGCACTAAATGTCCACGATCCATCTCATTCAAATTAAGCTGGACTGCCCATATCCCTGCGTCTATAATGTAGCGATCCCGTCTTGATTCGACGGGGTGCACTGAAATTTACGAACTCAACCCTTTGAGAAGGAGAACTGATCATGGCATACACCCTGCCCGAACTCGGATACGCCTACGACGCACTGGAACCCCACATCGACACGCGAACGATGGACATTCACCACAGCAAACATCACCAGACCTATGTCGACAAACTCAACGCCGCGCTCGAAGGCATTGATATTGGTGACAAAAGCGTGGAAGCCCTGCTCGCCGATCTCAGCGTCATTCCCGACGACAAAAAACAAGCCATCATCAACCACGGCGGCGGCCACGCCAACCACAGCCTCTTCTGGCGCACCCTCGCACCCGGCGGCGCAACGGCTCCTTCCGGCGATCTCGCGGCAGCCATCGACTCCGCCTTCGGCAGCTTCGACGACTTCAAAGCAAAATTCGAAGCCACCGGCGCCGCACAATTCGGTAGCGGCTGGGCATGGCTCTGCTCTGACGGCGGAACACTCACCGTCTCCAGCACAGGCAACCAGGATTCGCCCATCATGAGCGGCACCTGCCCCATCCTCGGCTGCGACGTCTGGGAACACGCCTACTATCTCCTCCACCAGAACAAACGTCCAGCCTATTTGAGCGCCTTCTGGAACGTCGTCAACTGGGACGTCGTTGCAGAAAATTTCGCCAAGTCGCAGGGCTAATCATCCATCGTTAGACAATTCCGTGGGGGCCGGCAAATCACAATGTCGGTCCCCACTCATTTTTCACACGCAGCGCTGGAACGTATTGCCGGGAGCCTATTGAATGAAGCGATATCAGATATCACTTCTTATGATGTTTGCCGCGCTCGTGTTCGTCGGCATCCTGGAGTGGACCGAATCCCGCTCCTCCAAAAGTATACAGACCTCGCAGGTTCAGCCTTTAGCCGAGCCAGTCGCAACGACTCAGCCGATCGAGGTCCAAGCCTCTGATCAAGTTCTCCAGAACGCCTTCAACAACCGCCGAAGCAACCTTCAGGTCCAAGGCAAAGCTACGGTTTATCGGATACTCACCGATGACTTAAAGGGTTCGCGACATCAGCGGTTTCTCCTGCGAACCGGCACCGGATTGTCGCTACTTATCGCCCACAACATCGACCTTGCCCCGAGAATTCCCGATATCAAAGTAGGAGACACGGTCGAGTTCTATGGCGAATATGAGTACAATGGAAAAGGTGGCGTCGTGCACTGGACCCATCACGATCCGCGCGGTCGCCACGCGGTTGGATGGTTACACCATAATGGCAAAACCTACCAATAATTTCGCACCAGAAAAGGCACCCACCAAATGAACATCACACGTTGCATTCTCGGATTCACGTTCTTCTTCGCCACCACTGTCCTCGCCGCGGAATACAAAACCGAAGTCTTTATTCCCGGTTACGGATTCCACGCCATCCACGGCATCGCGGCGGACGCGGACGGTATGCTCTACGTGGGCAGCGTCGTCGGTCAATCCATCTACAAAGTCGACCCCAAGACTGGCGAAAGCTCGGTCTGGGCAAAAGCGCCCCTCGGCATGGCGGACGACATCGAAATCGGGCCGGACGGGCAGTTTTACTGGACCTCCTTTATGCTCGGCAAAGTCCACACCCGACTCAAAGACGGCACCGTCAAAGAACTCGCTACCGACCTGCCCGGCATGAACTCCATCGCCCTGAAACAGGATGGTCGCCTCTTCGCGACACAGGTATTTTCTGCCGATGCGCTGCACGAAATCGATCCGACCGGCGAAAAGCCCGCACGCAAAATTATGGAAAACATGGGCGGCCTCAACGGCTTCGATTTCGGGCCCGACGGGCGTCTCTACGGGCCCATCTGGTTCAAGGGTCAGGTCGCTGCCGTGGATGTCGACACGGCCAAGCTCACCGTCATCGCAGAAGGCTTCGAAGTCCCTGCAGCGGTCAATTTCAATTCCAAAGGTGAACTATTCGCAGTGGACTCGGCCCGCGGCGAAGTCATCCAAATCGACATCGAAACGGGAGCTAAGACCCTCATCGCCAAAACGAAAACAGGTATCGATAATTTGTGTTTTGATGCCGAAGACAATCTCTATATTACCATCATGTCCGAAAGCGCCATTCACGAAGTCAACGTGGAAGACGGCACCACCCGCACGGTCAAAGAAGGCTCCTTCGCCTTCCCCGCAGACATCGCCATCGACGGCAACACGCTCTATCTCGCGGATACCTTCTCCAATCGCACGGTCGATCTGACAACGAAGGAATCTGTGTCGATAGCTCGTTTCCCCGAACACGCCCACGAATACTCCAATGGCATCGCGATTTCCGACAAGTTCATCCACTCCGCCAGCTTCTTCAACTCCGCCGTGCAAACCCTCGACCGTAAAACAGGCGAAATTTTGACCACGTACCACGAATTGATTACACCTTTCGACGTAGCCGAAATGCCCGACGGAAGGCTGCTCGCGTTGCAAATGATGTCGGGCAGCATCGTGGAACTGAAAAGTGAAACGGAGCGTGAAACGGTATTCGGCGGCCTGACCACACCCGTCGCGATGGTCGTTGTGGACGCGAATCAACTTTATGTCACCGAATATGCATCGGGCAACGTCAGCCTCATCAATCTTGATACCGGTGCCAAAACCATCATCGCCACTGAGCTGGAAGGCCCCGAAGGCATCGCGCTCGGACCCGACGGATTACTCTATGTGGCCGAAACCGCTGCTCAGCGCGTCACCGTCATTTATCCCAGGACTGGCGGGAAAACCGTCATCGCCGAGAACCTGCCCATCGGCTACAAGACGGCGCCCGGCATGCCTCCCATGGGCATCACCACCGGGGTGGCCGTCGCGGACAACGGCGATGTCTACGTCACCTCCGACATCGAAGACGCCCTCTACCGCATTCGCAAAGTGAAATAGATACTCGTGCCCGTATTTCAAAACATCACGTTTGAAGGTATCGAAGGCATCCGCGTCGGCAAGACCAACCGCGCGCTGAATACCACCTGCATCGTCTACCGTCTCGGCAACACGATCATCGACACCGGCCCCTCCAACCAATGGCTCTACGTCAAAAAATTCGTCGATGAACGCGAAGTAGACCGTGTCATGATCACGCATCACCACGAGGACCATAGCGGCAACGGTGCGCGACTGAAGGAGTCCCTGGATGCACCTGTTTTCCTACCGCCCTCCGGTCTGGCGATGATGAAGAAGGGATTCAATCTCTCCTACGCGCAGAAACGCACCTGGGGGCTGGCGACCCCCTTCGAAGCTGAGGCCGTGCCGGATGACATCCCCATTCACGACGGCATCACGTTGCAATCCGTGCACGCGCCCGGTCACTCGCATGACATGACGTGCTACCTCGAAGCCAATCGCGGTTGGCTATTTTGCGGAGACGTCTACATTGCCAGCCGCACGAAATACTTCCGCTTCGACGAAAATATCCACCAACAAATCAGTAGTCTGAAACGCTGCCTCGAACTTGACTTCGAAACACTCATCTGCTCACACCGCGGCCCCCTCACGGACGGCCGACGCCGCATCCGGGAAAAACTCGACTACCTCAGCAACTTCCGCGAACAAGTCTTGGATTTCCATGAACAAGGCGTATCCGTGAAAGAAATCACGACCCGCATGCTTGGCAATGAAGACAAAATGCGATGGATATCACTCGGCAAGTTCATGAAGCGACATATTGTTCGCTCGTGTCTTGAAGACAACGTAGAAACGACCGCGAAACGATAGAAGCCATCGATACGAACGACTATTCCTCCGGCAGCCGCGCATGCGAACCGTCACAATACCCCGGATTCTTCGTACGTTTGCACATACACATGCGGGCCTCTTTCGGCTCCTCAACCGTCATTTCAACCGGCTTGAAACTCGTGTCCTTGTGAGACCCGTCACACCAAGGCTGATTGGACGAGCGTCCACATGCACACCAATACTTCGTGCCCGCCTCAAGTGTCACGCTCACTGGTTTGCGACCCGCGATTACTGGCTCTTCCATGATGATTCTCCTCCCAGAGAGTATTAGACTAAATCAAACAGCATGACTTCCGATGTCTCAAGCGCGATTAACGTTATCCTACTCTCCTCGGCAATCGAAACACCATCGCCAGCACTCAATGCCTCACCATCAAGTTCAACCCAGACGGAAATCACTGCGGAACGGTAGATCTAGCCCCCGTCTCCGGCAAAATGAATGCCCGTCAACTTCGAAATGGACTCGTGCCATGTGCTCAAATCTTCAATCGCGAATTCGCTCAGTCGATCATGCCCACACGCGCGTGCAAGCACCTGCATCAGTTTCGTCGAGGCCGTAATAAACCGCGTCAATTGCGCCGCCGACTTCTCAACATCCAGCTTCGCCCGCAAGTCCTTGTTCTGCGTCGCGATTCCCGCCGGACAATTGTTCGTATTACAAATCCGCGCCGCCACGCATCCAATTGCCTGCATTGCCGAATTCGCGATCGCGATTCCGTCTGCACCCATGGCCATCGCCTTCACGAAATCCGTAGGCGTACGCAATCCACCCGTCACAATCAGCGTCGTATGGTTCCTGTCGTGCTCATCCAGATACCGCCGTGCACGTCCCAGCGCAGGCAGCGTCGGTACAAATATATGATCACAAAAAATCAACGGCGCCGCACCCGTGCCGCCGCCGCGACCATCCAGAATAATATAATCCACACCCGCATCCAGCGAAAATTGGATGTCCTTCTCGATATGATTCGCGGACATCTTCATGCCGATGGGGATACCACCCGTGATTTCACGAACACGATCCGCAAATTGCCTGAAATCATCCGGCGTCACCAAATCATCAAAGGTCGCCGGGGATACAGCGTCCTTCCCTTCCTCCAGACACCGCACCTCGGCAATCCTGCCTGTCACCTTTGCGCCCGGAAGATGACCGCCTGTACCTGTTTTTGCGCCCTGACCCGCCTTGAAATGGAACGCCTGCAACACAGCGATCCAGTCTATAGGCGACATCATATGCAAGGCAGGCCCCAAAGAACGCGCGTAGAGAGTCAATGGAAGTAGATCTTTACATACCTAGAAGTTCTTAGTATTCTGGCTTCAGGAGAAAGCATGTTACCCAACAAAGAACTCATCGGGGCCAGCACACGCCTGCTCATCTTGGCCACGCTCGCCCGGGAAGCTGACTACGGCTATTCCATCATCAGAGCCATTAACGATGAGGCCGACGGATTATTCGTCTGGCAGGAGGGCACCGTGTATCCAATTCTGCACAAGCTGGAGAAAGAGGGTTGCCTGCGTACCCAGTGGCAACAGGCCGATACCGGTCGCAAGCGTAAGTATTACTACATCACCGCGCAAGGCCGGGGCATGCTGGAAGACGGTGCCGAACAGTGGAACGGATTCCATAAAATGATTCAATCAATGTCGGAGATGCCCAATGGATGACGAGAGAATCAGCTCGGAAATCGAAAAGCAAGCCCGCGAACTGTGTTCTCAGATTTCCGTCGCGCACGATCTCGATTCGGAAATTCAGGAAGGGCTATACACCCACGTCGAAGACAAGCTGCTCGGCTATCTAAGCGGCGAGGTTCCCATCTCCGAAGACGACGCGATCATTCTTGTTCGCGAGCATTTCGGTGATCCGCGCACAATAAAATCGTTGATGCAAGACGTGCACGTCGAAGAAGTAATAATCAGTCAAGCACGCAGGCGCGCGGCGGCCGTTATTGTGACGCTTGCCTGCGCAACGGTTGGCGGCCTCTTCGTGAATCTAATCACTCTTAGCCACAATTATTATCACATAAAGACAATGACCACAGAAGAAGTAGCGCGTGCAGCTTCATCCTACCATACAACTCTGGGTGCCCCTGCTTACAGTCTTTATCTGACTGCTCCACTCTTCCTGTTGCTTTCCGCGACCGTCG
>JAYGCN010000208.1:0-12952 GCA_046583315.1 Candidatus Hydrogenedentota bacterium | reverse complement strand
AAATCCGTTGTTCCAATCTCCAATAGCAGTCTGCCAGCCCAGCGCGCTCACCACAGTGTCCAGAGCAGGGCGGGATCTTGGAAGGACTTGAGCACTCTCGTAGGTAATTTCCTGAATGGCGACAACGGCCGGGTCAAAAGTAGCAATTCGCGCCGCGATCGCCAACAGCTGTTCCTCCGTTCGGACAGGATTGCGCTTTCCAAGTATTTCAATATTCCAAGTCACGAGGCGCAAATGATCTACAGCCGGTGCGAAGGGAAATTCACCTTCATCCTGCGCTGACGCATCGTGGATGCCAATCAGACTGACAGCGAAGAGTGTTGTGCAGACGAAGAAGTGCTTCATTCAGTACCAATCGTCACGGTACCAGAGTCACAATCGAGCGTGACGGGTTGTGAAATTGTTATCGCGCTACCGATAGCGCCAGAAGACAGGATGACGGTTCCCGACGGGGTCACATGAACGAGCGCCTCCTCAAGTGTATTGTAAGGTGCAGGTTGACTGCCGTTTTCCAGACCTTCATAGCTTCCGTTCGCGTAAATCACAGAAGTCTGGGGCAGCTCGCTGAGTAAAGTAGGTCGGTCAAAGGGGAACAGCTCATTCGCGACACGGGGATCGGTCAGACCATTTACGATAAAATCTATGATATTGGGTTGCATCAGCGGGTTCATGTCTATTGTATTGTAATCGGCAAAAAAATTCGGGGTGTTCGTAGGGATACCTGACTGATCGGCGGTGAACTGCGTATGTATCGTACTCTGCGTACCTGCGTTATAAAAGTCGATCGAGTCCTGCACATCCGTTATCCAACCGACGTGCATCAGCGTAGGCTTCAGTCCGACGTTGCGCAGGCTCGGGGTTTTGAAGCGACCGTGATCGTTACTGTTACCGGTCACCGCAAACCGACCTTCGTCTTCGAAAGACGGTCGTAATCCGATGTTGTGAAAGCGATCGTCCGAGAAGGTAGGCGGCTGATGACAGTTCAGGCAGACCGTGTTGTCGCGCAGTATTTCCCAACCGTTTATCTGGGCCGGTGTCATGGCCGTGTTGTTGCCGCCTTCGTAAAGATCCCAGGGCGATTGATCCGGCAGCAGTGTGCGTTCGTAGGTCGCGATCGCAAAGGCGATGCGCCCGGCGGAAATTGCGGAATCGCCGAAGGCCTGGGTAAACAACTCGGCATAGGTAGGACTCGCGTCGATAGCCTGTTGCATGTCAGCCGGTATGTCCGAAGCGAGAAGAAGCGGTTTCGCACCGTTCAATTTGTCCTTCACGTTTTGCCAAGTGCGCCCCTCGTGCGCCATCTCGACCGAACTGAGAATGGGGCCAACGGCCTGACTCTCAAGTCCGCCAAATTGCGCGATCAGCTCCGTCGTACCATCCTCCGGATCAATGAATCGTGATGTCGCGCGCCCATCCCAGAATGTGTCCATTGCGAACATGCTTGCGAAATACGATTGCGCGGCGCGACCGGTGACTTGGGGACTAAAACCGAATATGGAATCGTTTACCGGATCTTTGTTCGCATCAAGGTGCACTATGCCTGGAGAGCCGACAATATCGTCATCGGTCCCAAAGATACTGTCGAAGCCGGGGTGTACGCCGAGTCGTGGATCCGCACCTCCGAAGGACGGAATGTGACAGGTACCACACGCCATCGTGTCGTCGCTCGAGATTTGCTCGTCCCAAAAAAGGATTTTCCCAAGAACACGTTTCTCTTCACTGTGTGAATTCTCCGTTGGGAATAGCACGGGAGCTAGCTCCGCGCGAACAACCGATTGAAGCGCAACCAAAAAAATAGCGGCAAAAACCGTTGTATCGATCCGAAAGACTATTTCAATTCTCATTCCGACGCTTCCACTATTTAGAACGTACTATTGCCATTTACGTATCCATAGTGGAAACTCCAAGAGTAGCGGTTACAAATATATTTTGCAGAATTAACAGTTTCTCGAAAACTTGCCTCTTCCAATTTGCATGAAGGTTGTGGGTGATTATGTTAAAAATATCGTCGAGCGCACTTCGATATGATATTGAACATTTCGCAGTGCGACGTTACTATGATCCAATCAAGAAAACTATAGGAAACTTGATCCTTCACTAACTTTGGATGAATCGACTATGAACGGACTATTCGTGTTCCCCACTTCCGTTAGGCGGGATCCTGCCATCGATGGATGGATGGATTCTCACGCTGATGAACTGGGGGCGATCGCAAGGCGTTGGTTTGAGATAGTGCGTGGATGTGGAGACGACGTTCGAGAGGTGTTGCACGATGACCATCCTACCGCATGCGTTGGTGAAGCAGCGTTCGCCTATGTCAATGCCTTCAAGTCCCACGTGAACGTCGGCTTCTTTCGCGGGACTGAGTTAGTCGATTCGGACGATCTGTTGGAAAGCACTGGCAAGATGATGCGGCACGTGAAGCTCAGACTAGGCGGGAACGTTGACGACACGGCCCTAACAAAGCTAATCGAAGCTGCCTACGAAGATATAAAAACACGCCTGGAGGCGGAATAGCTAAACGTATTTGGACCAAAATGCGTGATATGCTGCAGTAACGACGCGCTGATGATCGAGTTACGCGAGTTCGGCGAACCACCCTATTACCAAGGTTTTGAAGGATAGGCTGAGTTTTATGACCATACGCGCACAAACTGCATCCGTATCTTGTTCCATTGCTTCATATCTCGAAACACTCCTTGTTTCCTCCGGTGAAACCTCCAGACACAATGCCCAAAGAACACGGAAGTCTATCAAGGGTGTTTCACTTCTTAGCCGCCGTTTACAGGTGATGTGATACGATTAGAAAATTGGAGAAGAAAATAATGGAAGAAAATCCTCTCTACTTACCAAAAGACGCACTAGAAAACATAATGGAAAAGATCAGCCTAGCCGACTCTCCCGTGGGCATCGATGCCAAGTATACGCACGCGATCATCATCACTTATCTCCAGCAGATTTCGGAAAGGCTGGACAAACTAGAGTCTAAAAAGTGACCGTGAAAATGCGTTTCCCGCGCTCCCTTTTCAGAGACGCCGCGATATTGTCCGCCCCGAAAACTCGTACTCGTTGAAACTATAGTGGCTTAGAACATTGTCGTGCGGTAGTAAACCCGGTTCAGTCGACGGCTAGTTGTTCGGCTCTGCACTTATTTTTGCAATCGAGATTCTCTTCCCGGTCGTGGAGTCAATTTATTGAGCCCGTGAGCAGGTCAATTGATTTTTCGCCGGATACGGATAGATCGAATTGCGAATTCCAGGCGGTATAACAATTTGTATAACAATCTTCGTAAATTTGTGCCGTTTTGTGGCAATTCTATAAACTTGTTTTCGGTACAGGTGGTCGGGGGTTCGAATCCCCCTGTACCTCGCAAATATTCATCCGCACTGATACCCGATCTCAAATCCCCTGTTAATTTTGACGCCAAAAACCTCCAAAGTACACGAATCGCCCCTAGACACAGAGGAATTCAACCACTTTCGGAAGTATTCTTTATCCAATTCCGACAATATTCCCAGTTAATTTCCCTGTTAGCAGGGAATTCGGGTGAGAATCAGTTCGTCGCGAATCTCAACACCGCCACCACCGTTAATTACGACGAGCAGGCCCCACGCATTCATTGATGACGCCGTCGGGGTCCATCGCAAATAGCAGGGTTGTCGATTTCCCCAATGGCGTTGGTTCCTGCGCGATATCGGCGTTGCGTTCGATCAATTTTGCGTGCAACTCGTAAGCGTCGTTCACGATGAATTGCACGTAGCGCAGTCCGTATCCGTCTTTGGTGAATCCCGTATCTTTGGTCAAGCGTTTGTCAGAAGTCCAAATCCGCAACACGGATTCGCCTACGCTGAAGCGTCTAGTTTTGCCGGGAAACCCTGTGTAGTCAATTGGGGAAAGTTCATGAAGACCGAGCTGTTTTCCGTAGTACTGCGCGCTGGCATCGAGGTCGGTCGCAGTGATGCATAGCTCTAATCGACATCGATCGATTTCCGAAGCCTCTGCTCCATACCAACGAAGTTCGATCTCGTTGTCGTCGGGATCGCGTACCCACCCGACGGTGTAGTTCCCTTCGTCGAGCCATTCAATTGTTTGTCCGCTAGAGGCTTTTACGCGTTCGGCCACTCCTTTGCCATCCGTTATGGGAATGCTCAGTACCCGCAAGCCAGCAGCCGTATCGCGTCCGCCCGGAGGACGGGAGATGTCCTCATGCGGAATCATCTTGATCGTCGATTTACCAATTTTGAAGCGAATCATGATGGTGTCGAAGGGCCGCCCAACCCGGGCGGGCAAGTCGAAATCCGGTTGCGACTCCAAACCCAGTACCTTCCCGTAGAATTCGCGCATGGCACTCTCATGCTGTATGGACAACACGGTGTTGAGATAGGGCGCGCGCAACCATTCCGGGTCGTCTTGTGCGTGGGCCAGGTGTGAACAGATGGCAATCAGAATGGTCAGTAAATAGACGGGTTTCTTCATGTTTCTTATCCTTCTTGAGTCAAACAATACCTCCACAAAATAGCCCTTCTCACGGCCTTATTCAAATTGTGCTTCATAGACACAGATTGACTGATTAAACAGCCTGTGTTAGTGTCCCTTTACGGCGCATGTGCTGCTCAATATGGGATGGGTCGAAGGTATCCTCGCCAATCAGGGTCATGCTGCGGGTTGCGAAGGCTGTGCGGATAATTAGTTTTGTGGGAGGGACGGCGGTGATGAAAAACTGCAGACATGTGGCGACACCTGTGGTCATGATGATCGCTTTGCTTGGCGCGACGATTGCGCACGCCATGACGGTTGATGAGTTATTCGAGAATGTCGAAGAAAGTTACGTCGACAGCGACGGGGTGAAGATTCACTACGCGACCGCAGGTGACGGACCGTTGGTTCTTTTCATACACGGCTTTCCGGATCTTTGGTATACGTGGCGACATCAAATGGCGGCACTCGCGGATGATTATCAGGTCGTTGCAATGAGTCAACGCGGATACAATCTCAGCGACAAACCCAAGGGAAAAGAAAATTACGACTTCAAGTATCTGGTCGGCGACGTCGCCGCCGTGGTGAGGCATTTTCCACAGGAAAGGGCGACAATTGTCGGCCATGACTGGGGAGGCAGTGTCAGCTGGAGTTTCGTGATGAAGCATCCAGAACTTACCGACAACCTGATCATCTTCAATCGACCGCATCCACGAGGACGGAATCGTGAGCTTGCCACGAACAATAAACACAAGGCCGTCAGCGTGTACATCCGACGGTTCAAAGAGCAGCCCGGAGATATGGGCTTTACGGCCGAAGCACTTGCGCGTCGATATGAAAACGACCCGAAGATCTACCAGTTGTATCTGGAAGGTTTTCGGAATTCCAGCTTTGAGGCCATGACGGACTATTATCGGCAAAACTATCCTGATCCCCCCTATCTCATTGACGAAGGACCACCGGATCCCGTGAAATGCCCTGTATTGATGTTTCACGGGCTGGACGATACGGCACTGGGGCATGAGGCGCTCAATCACATGTGGGAATGGCTTGATCAGGATCTGACGCTGGTGACGCTGCCCGGCGTGGGCCACGATTCACACCACGGACCGGTCGAATTTACCTCCGGCCTGATGAAACACTGGCTGGATCTGAAAACGAAGCAATGATCGTGCAATAATCACGTTGCGGCGTCAAATGAAATTGCGAGACATGATATCGAATTCTTGAATAAAGGGAGATTGAATATGTTTGGATGGCACGGGTTTCTATCGATAGCGTTAGTTCTCGCTACGAATGGGCTGGTATTGGTTTCAGCAAATGGACAAGCGGATCGGATCACGTTTACGAAAGACGTGCTTCCCATTATTCAGGAAAACTGTCAGGCCTGCCATCGAAACGGGGGCGACAATTTGTCGGGTATGGTCGCGCCGATGTCCCTTACGAATTACCAGGAAGTGCGACCGTGGGCGAAAGCGATTGTGAAGGCGATTGTCGCCCGCGACATGCCGCCCTGGGATGCAACCACACACACCGCGGGGCAGTTCGAGAACGAGCGCGTGTTGACCGATGAAGAGATTGAGACTGTCGTGAATTGGGTCAAGACCGGGGCAGCCAAGGGGAATCCTTCGGATGCGCCCGAGCCCCTCATTCATAGCCAATCGGACGGTTGGTACATGGGAGAGCCGGATCTTATCCTTCCGCTCGAGTCCGTCTGGGTGGGCGACGATGTCCAAGATTGGCAGCCTCGATTCACAACCGAATTAAACGCGGAGATGCTTCCCGAACCACGCTGGATTCAAGCCATCGAAATGCGTCACGGTAGCGAAGTGGTTCACCACATGATTGCAAGTGCTTCTGCCCCTGCCATTGAAGGACACCCCGCCGAACGTTTTCTCGCGGGTTCGAATGCTGCTGGCGAAGAACCTACGATGTATCCCGAGGGCTTTGGGAATCTCTTGCGCGCGGGAACAACGATTAACGGGAGCATGCATTATCATAAGGAAGCCGGTCCCGGCACCGGGGTCTGGGACAATTCGCTCATCGGGTTCAAATTTCATCCGCCCGAGACGGAGATCAAGTACAAGGTGATGCGCAATGGTATTGGCACGGGTTCACTGGGCAACGGAACCTTCGATATTCCACCGCGTCAATCGGATTGGCAAGTAGGATCGTCCAAAACCTTCGACGATCCGACTGTTCTGATTTCGCTTCACCCTCACATGCACTATCGCGGAAAATCGATGAAATACACCGCCTATTATCCCGACGGCAGTACAGAAGTTTTGTTGGATGTGGATCGCTACGACTACGCGTGGCAGACGCAGTATATTTACAAGGCACCGAAATACATTCCTGAGGGAACGCGCATTGATGTCATTGCAAGCTTTGATAATTCCAAAACAATTAAGGCAGAGGTCCCCTCGCTCAACATCGATCGCTCGGTCGATTTCGGGGCCGCGAGTACCGACGAAATGATGATTCCCTGGGCGGAATGGTCAACGATCGAGGACGAGGATATCGCGAGGTTTTCGGGTAGCGATTCCGATTGAACTCGTTCTACCCGCACAGAAAATGAGGATAAGGAAACGATGAAGACGATCTAAGTGTATAGCATCGCAATTCTTATGATGGTCTGTTCCGGAACTCAGGCAGCCGATTTGAGGGGTGCGGTCTTCGACGAGTCGGGTTCGCCACTCCGCGGTGTCATGATTTCTGCTATCGACGAAACGGCATCGAAAAGCGTGTCTGTGTTCTCCTCGGCCACGGGTCAATTTACTATCGATGGTCTAAAGGCTCAATCGTATTTGCTTCGCGCACGGACAATCGGAAAGGAAGATACATTCCTCCCGGGGGTGAATCCATCTGCAGAAAACCCCGATGGCATAACCTTCACCATGGCCCCGGTTGACGACATCAACGAACAGCGCCGTGGAGACAACTTGCTTGATCTGTTGAAATTCGATAACCAGAAGGACAAGATGAACTTCAAAATGTCATGCACGGGCTGTCATCAGGTCGGGACCGAAGGCTTTAGAGCACCAGAACAGCCAGTCGACTGGGAAACCATGATTTCGCGCATGGATGGGTTCGGGGGGCTGTATAAACATACGCGGGATTCACTCGTTACACGCCTCCTCAATACCTATTCTGAGGAGGCCATGACTCAATGGCCTGAATACACACCGCCTCCACAACCGGACGGCGATGTCCTGACAGCCCGCATCACTGAATGGGACATTGGAATCGAAAATGAAACGAATGCTCATGATCTCGAAATTGGACAAGATGGTAAGGTGTATGTCGTCGACATGGACAACGGCGCAGTAATCCGCTTCGATCCCGATACCGGAAATCAGGAGACCTATCCAATTCCTGGTGGCGCCCATGCAGGCCGTTCCCGCAGAATCCTCGGACCGCACTCTATTGAAGCGGATGCAAACGGGGATATGTGGATGACACTTGCGATTGCCGGAAAAATGGCTAAATTCGACACGAAAACGCATGAGTATACAATTGTTTCGGGCTTTCCGGCTCCCGCGGAACGTGGACGTTATCCGCACACACTGCGCATCGACAAGCAAGGGACGATTTGGTACACGGATGCAGGAGCGGGCGTTTTCTCGCTACACCCGGATACACATGAAGTAAAACAGTATGACCTTCCGACTGCGGATCAAGCCGTTGGCGGTGGAAAAGGTGAGTCCCGCGGCCGCACGCCCTATGGAATAGATATCGCCCCGGATGGCAAGGTCTGGTATACGAAACTCAACGGAAATCGGGTAGGGCGCATCGATCCTTCCGTGCCCGACGGAGACGTCAAGGAATGGGTTCCACCCTTTCGCGGGCCTCGCCGTTTACATGTGGCGCCGAACGGTATTGTATGGGTTCCCGGATTTGGCTCGGGTGTCCTCGGGAAGTTCGATCCAACGAGTGAAGAGTGGACCGTGTATCCGCTGCCCGATCCGGAGAATCAGATCCCCTACGCGCTCAATGTTCACCCGACGACGGGTGAGGTGTGGATATGCGGGACCGGGAACGATACGATTATTCGATTCAATCCGGAAACTGAAGTGTTCACGCACTACCCGATGCCTTCGCGGGTGACATACACACGTGAGATTGAGTTTGATGCGGAGGGGAACGTGTGGACCAGCAACTCGAATGTTCCAATTCGGCATTCGGAGCGCGGCTTCCCAGCCCTGATCAAGATCGATTGGGACAACTAGCGATGGTGGCTCCGTTGAGCGTTGTTGGTTCTAACGTGTCGCGATGCGCCCTCGCCATCTCGTTCGTATCGTTATATTGTTTCATTCCATTCCTGAATTCCGCTGGCGCAGCGTCCGTCGAGAAAACGAATGTCAATTGGCCTTCCTACGGCGCGGACAACGCCGGCACGAAATACCTTCCCCTGTCTCAGATAAACGGAGATAACTTTTCCAGCGTCGAAATCGATTGGATCTGGGATTCACTGGATGCGCCCATCGCCGCGGAGCGCCCGAACGACCCGATGATGAGACGCGTCGGTTTCAAGGCAACGCCCATTATGATCGACGGCGTACTGTATGTAAGCACCGGATTGGGCCAAATCGTAGCTATCGATGCTGTCTCGGGTAAAACGATATGGTCGTACAATCCGAAGAGTTACGAACGCGGCGGCGCGGCCAGTATTTTAGGACCGGTAACGCGCGGGGTAAGCTACTGGGCGGATGGCGAAGATCGCCGAATACTAAGCGGAACACATGAAGGGTATCTCATTGCGCTGAATGCCGATTCGGGAGAACTGATCCGGGGATTCGGCGAAGAAGGCCGCGTCGATCTCATGACGGCCGTGCCGCGCGTAAGTCGAGACGATGAGCTGATCCTTCCCGGCGGGGAGACCTTTCATCTTTCAGTAGACTCACCTCCAACGATCAGCCGAGACATCGTCATTGTAGGCTGTTCCATGTCCGACCGTCCGCCGAACAAAGAGTGGCCACCCGGATACGTCCAGGCCTTCGATGTGCGTACCGGTGAGCCTCGCTGGGTATTCAAGACCGTTCCTCAAGCGGACGAACTCGCGGCGCATACGTGGGAGAATGATTCCTGGAAGTACACCGGCAATACGAACGTGTGGACCATGATGAGTGCGGATGACGATCTCGGATACGTTTATTTGCCGACGAGCACACCGACGAGTGACTACTACGGCGGGCATCGGCTCGGCGATAATCTCTTTGCCGAAAGTCTCGTATGCGTGGATGTCGAAACGGGCGAACGCATTTGGCATTTTCAGATGGTGCATCATGGTCTTTGGGATTGGGATCTCCCGGCTGCGCCCAATTTGATCAATATCGTCGTCGACGGCAAGCCGATCAAGGCCGTGGCTCAAGTGACCAAACAGGGCTGGAGTTTCGTATTCGACAGAGTGACGGGCAAACCTGTGTGGCCCATTGAGGAGTTGCCCGTTGCGCGATCAGATGTGCCGGGCGAGCGCGCATCACCCACACAGCCTCATCCTACCCGGCCAGCCCCATTCGACATTCAGGGAGTTTCGACTGACGACCTCATCGACTTTACGCCGGAATTGCGCAAAAGGGCTATTGAGGAAATCAGTCACTATCGAATAGGTCCGTTATTTACGCCGCCCTCGCTTTACGAAGAAGGGGGTACGCGCGGAACCATTCAGCTGCCCGGAGCTGGTGGTGGAGCGAATTGGAGTGGCGCGGCCGTAGATCCCGAATCTGGAGTGCTCTATGTTCCGTCCATGACATCCTATAGTATGGTCACGCTGGCCGAACCCGATCCCAACGTGTCCAACTTGAAATACGTGCGAAGCGGCACGCTCGGCCCTTCGAGTTTTCATCCGGCAAAACCGCCGCGCCCTCAGGGTCCCGACGGTTTACCACTATTGAAGCCTCCGTATTCGCGTATGACCGCCATTGATATGAACACCGGGGAACACGCTTGGATGACCCCGACTGGAACGGGGTCCAGCAAGATTCGAAATCATTCCGCACTACAGGGGATCGATTTACCGCCCCTGGGTGGGCAGGGCCGATCAGGACCCCTATTGACGAAGTCACTCCTGATTCATGGCCTGGCGCTGGACGGCGGCAAGGGTGCGCTTGTTGCTTACGACAAGACCACGGGCGAAGTTCTCAATGAGGTATTGTTGCCCGGAACCGTCGTCGGCACACCAATGACGTACATGATTGACGGGGTTCAATATATTGCCGTAACCATCCGTGTCGGCCGCTCCGCTGGCAGTCTCATCGCGCTACGCCTGCCGAAATAGTCCGTATCGGCCACGAGCCCTTATAATAAAGGGGAAAAGCGGTGTTTGTGACTCTGCCAAGGTTCATCCTTGCAAGTAGTGAGCAATCGGTATAGACTGGTTCGAGCGTATAGGGTTACGCCATAGGAGAAGTGATGATGACAGGCAAACGTACCTGGTTAGTTGTAGGATCGATGATAGCAGTGATTGGTAGTGCTATACACGCAAATGCCGCAGAGGGCTCGAAGCCGACCTTTGCCAAAGATGTGTTGCCGATATTGCAGGAAAATTGTCAGGTCTGTCACCGTCCGAGCGGCACCAATATGGGTGGCATGATTGCGCCCATGTCCCTCATGACCTACAGCGAGGCACGCCCCTGGGCCAAAGCGATTGCGAAACAGGTATCTGGAAGAACCATGCCGCCCTGGCACGCCGCTGCCGAACATCACGGGCAATTCGAGAACGAACGAACTCTGGCCGAAAGTGATATAGCGACAATCGTGAAATGGGTTGAGATGGGTGCGGCACGTGGCAATCCAAAGGACGCCCCAGAGGCCATTCAATTTGGAAATACAGAGGGGTGGGGAATCGGCATTCCAGATGTCGTTGTGAGCATGCCGGAGCGCTACTTCGTTGACGATGATGTCGAAGACTTGTACGTCGACTTTGAGACCACTCTGGGAGAGGATATTCTTACCGAGTCCCGCTGGATACAGGCCAATCAAGTGCGCGCGGGCAGCAGTGCAGTTCATCACGTGATTTCTTCCCTCGGTTCCCTCGTACCCGGAGGCGATCCGCGTTTTTATCGCGAAGGCTACGGACGCAGTATTGAACCCGGCCAGAAGGTCAGTTTCAAAATGCATTATCACAAAGAGGCTGGACCGGGAACCGGTGTTTGGGATCAGACGAAAATCGGCCTGAAATTTTATCCCGAGGACTACGAGCCAACCTATCGTTTTCACGGCGACTCAATGGGCAATTTCCGCTTTCGTATTCCGGCGGGCGATCCGAACTACTCAGCGAAATCCGAGTTCACCTTCCCGGACGATGCGCGCCTCGTTTCGTTTATGCCACACATGCACGTCCGCGGCAAGGCAGTCGAAATTATGGCATTCTATCCCGACGGAACGGAAGAACGTGTGCTGAAGGTTCCAGCCTACGACTTCAATTGGCAGACGACCTACGAGTACGAAGAGTATAAATTCGTTCCGAAGGGCACCCGCCTGGAGATGACCGCCTGGTGGGACAATTCGGCCGAAAATGATACGAATCCGGACCCGACCAAGGATATCGGCTGGGGACGCCCCACGACATCGGAGATGATGTTCGCCTGGATGCGCTACACCGATCCCGTGACCGACGGGAACGATATCGAAGGGGATGAGCTTGCTGAGGAAGTTATCGAAAAATCACCCAGCTCAGACTAGGCGCGATACCATTGCCGAAATATTTCGTAGCGAGTCGTGACACCGCCAGAGTTTTTTCGATCTTGGGTCAAAAGGACCCCGGTTTGAATCACCGCTGCGATTCAAGGAGCAGATACAAAAGATTGTCGGTGAAGTTGTTATCGCTGGTGAGGGTGTCAAAAATGTTGTCGCCAGATATTCGATGTATGAGATCGCAAACTGCTTGGGCTAAACCCGACTGCCCAACGCGCTTGAGCTCACCACCCTTCGAGGCTTCCCGAATCCAGCGACGAAATTCAGTGTACGACGCTGCGCCCTCCAGGATACGGGTAATGGCATCGATGTCAATCGCTTCAGATCGACAGAGGCAGGTTGCGTTCCATGCAGAATTGAATCGATGACGTTCGGGGCAGGGCGAGCCGATGCCTTCACGACCCCTCAAACGTCCGCAGTTCACTTCATTGACTGCCCCCCAATCAACGCGTATAATATACAGATCTAATCGGGACCCTATCTTGTCCCGGTACCCTGCGTGGGGGTATAGCTCAGTTGGGAGAGCGCTTCGCTGGCAGCGAAGAGGTCGTCGGTTCAAACCCGTCTACCTCCACCATTTGTAAGTTTTACTGAATACGCTACTTAGCGTATACCTGCCCTGTTGGCAGTGCGGACTAAACCATAAACGTCAAACGGACAATTGTCCGAATGACACATTGGAGGTCAGCATGAAAGCCAACAAGAAAACCCGAATTCCTTCCCTGCGACACAACAACAACCGAGGTTTCGTTGAACTCAACGGACAGCGAATCTATCTCGG
>JAYGCN010000251.1:0-5271 GCA_046583315.1 Candidatus Hydrogenedentota bacterium | reverse complement strand
CGAAGTAAAGCACCCCCTTTACACCTCTCTTCGAAAGCTCGTTAAGGTTGAAGCCGATCAAGGAATCGCTCTCAACCTGGATTGGATTACGATAAAAGGTCACGTGCGCGGAGAAGGCATCGATATTTCGATCGAAAAATTCGACATTCGATGGGCAAATATCAAGCGTCCGAAAGATACAGTGTTCAACCCAAAAGATTTTCACCAGGCCAACGGGGATTTCTCACTGGAATACTCCAATCACAAATACGACGCCATCTGCTTCATCGTCACAGGCTATACACCAAAACTCGTAGCGATTTCCGATTTCACCAGAACAGGAAATGAACTTGAAACCGAAATCGTGTTAGAACCCGAAGCAGCAATCATCGGACGGGTCGAAGACGAAGAGGGCAACCCGATCGCTGGCGCAGGAATCTTCTTCGGCACCACCTCCAACCATGACGATCTAAAAAAATCCAGGGTCCACACCTACACCGCCGCAGACGGGCGTTTCCGTGCGCGGGATTCAGGGACGGACATCCGAATCCTCGTCGCCGATCACAACGATTTCGCGCCGGGATATGCCGTTTTTGATCCGAACGACAAGCAACCCGACACCGTGATCACGCTCACTCGTGGCGCATCAATTTCCGGAACGGTGTTCTGCGAAGGAGAGCCATTAGCCGAAGTCAATATCCAACTTGAATATCTGGACACCGAAAGTTTTGGGAAGTGGAACGTGAAAACGGATTCGAACGGGCGATATAGAATCGATGGGTTGGCAGCGGGAACGGTTCTCGTAGATTGTCACGTCACTCAAAATCCGGAGAATCCACTGAGCCTTTACGATGCTCATCTCCGTGCGACGATAACCGTTGAAGCCGGAGTCCCGCTGAACTATGATTTTGAAGTGCCTGAGGCAACCGGTGCTGTTGAGGGATCGGTATATTACGAAGGAAAGGAAGAAAACGTTGAAATTCTGCTGGAATCCACCGACGGTGAATTCGCGATCCGGCTGGCTCCAGAGCAAACAACAGAACGTTCCTATTCGTTCCCCAGAGTACCCGCCGGCGAATGGGGAATATTCTATATTGCGTTCAATCAAAAGACATTAACATTGCACACCACTGACATTGTCGTCCATTCCAACGAAGTGACCGTGCACAATGTCGACGTATCCGCAAATTCTGGTTCAATATCAGGCATCGTATACAATGCGCAAACCCCCTTCATATTCCTCTATAAGGGCCACCGCGACGTTGGTAGCGAAGCATTTTTTCAGGACCTGCACATGTTAATGACGGTTGAGGAAATCCCCGTACATTTCCATTCACTATCCATGTTTGAATTTGGCAATTCTACCAAGAATTCATCATACCAATTCTCCAATCTTCCCGATGGAACCTACACGCTTACTGGTGCGACGATGGTCGAATCCCCAATCATGATAAACGGCACACGCGCACCCTACATCGTCCAGCACATCACCATCACCAACGGCGAAGCAATCGAATTGGACCTCGGATTCTGAGTAACGACAATCCTATTCTTTCGGATGCGCCATAAGCCACTCGATAACATTCCGGGAGAAATCTTTCGTGATACCCGGGATATGTCCACCATCCTGAATCGTCCACAACTCCACCGAACCCTTCTTGTCATAGCGAGTAATGGTCGTTTCCTTCCCCTCAGGTCGTCTATCCAGGTCAAGTTTCTTCCGCGCTCGTTTCTTGTTCTCCACACCGATACCGTTATAAGCCGCCCACAACTCCACCGTTTCTGTCGCGCTCGGATAAGAACTTGTTCCAATTGTTCCACCATCGTAGCTAATCGTCTTGTCATTCGTGCCATGGATCTGCAGAATGTTCACCGGGCGCTTCGGTGATGCTCCCTTCATATCCGGCAACGATGCCCCAGCCAGACTCGCGATTGCAGCAATCGTGTCAGGATGGTCATAAGCCATGCGGTGAGACATGAACCCGCCGTTCGAGTGACCGATGAGGTAGACACGATTCGCATCAATTGAGTATTGCTTTTTAACCTCATCAATCAGGCCCTGAAGATACCCCGAGTCGTCCACGTCGCTACCCTGAAAATTACAACAGGCATCCGTCGCATTCCAAAACTGATTCTTGCTATCACGCTCCTCACGCGTACCATCCGGCATAAGCAACAGGAATCCATACTCATCGACGAGCTCACCGAATTTCATATACGATTCCTGACCCGCACCGCTCGATGTATACCCATGCAGCAACATGACAAGAGGCGCCGGGGAATCTTTCGAATAGCCCTCCGGCACAACCAGCTCTACATCGGCGCGGCCCGTATTGATGGTCGCCGCATACGCAGGACACAATGAAAACACCGATACGATCACAAGCGCAACTACAGTCAATCTTTTCATGATAGAACTCCGTTATTTAGCTGACGATTTTTCGAGTATACCAATTTCGCTAATCAAACACGACGTAGAGCAAGCCTTCCTTACTGCTAGCCAAGGCCGGCACATTGATCGTGCGCCCCTGAAATTCGACCGCAATCGATTCTTTCTTACCGGCACGCAAATGCATATCAATCGTCGAAATAAAAATTCCCGCCCAAGGTTTTTCTGTCGCCATAACATTATCCGATTTCCCGTTCTGGTTCGTATCCACAATGTAAATGCCCACGCACGTGTTTTTCTCCGGCGTCGTCGCCTCAGACGCAATCTCCGTCCCGTTCACCCGAAGACTGTGTTTGCGCGGAAAAACCGACCCGTCCTCATGGCGAATACTCAAAATAGTCGTAACATCCGACTTAAATTCAGGCGCGACATCCAACGGTGAAGGCCGCCCCTTCTCATCCGTAGAGGATAATCGGAAATACATCAACATGTTCGTGCGCGTGAAAGGCTCACGATAAAAATGTTTTGGACCCTCAAAACTGTCATGCGTCACGACAAACTCGTAATGCTGTGCCGGCTCCGCGCGAAACGGCCCCCATTCTCCTTGATCGTTCGCCGAAAAGGAAACAAGCGGCTCTCCCCCTTCGCGGAAACCCGTGGCCTGCTCCACTTCCCAAACTTCGACCTTCGCCCCAATCGCCGCAAAATTCGTGATGTAATATTGCGCATACCCGCCTACCAGAATTTCCTGTTGACGAACCCAGTCCAGCGTAGTCGGCGCCTTTCCATCATTGAAAAATGTATGCATCACGGCAAAGGTCTCACGACAAGTCATCACCGCAACATGATCCATATCCGGAATCAGAACATGCAAGGCATCCCCACTCGCTTCACTCGGCCCCACAAGCAAATCACCAAGTGATCCAATGACCAAGGTCGGTACCCCACCCGCATTATCAGAAGGGCGCCCCGCCACGTTCGCATAGTGCGCAACTTTCGCCGCACGTTTGGGATCGCTGCGTAAATATTTCTGCGCCACGCCCGTCCCACGAGAATGCCCCGCAAGGTCAACCTGTTTCGCTCCCGTACGCGCGAGCACCTCGTCAATAAACGCGTCGAGGTCGGGTGAATTGTCCTCGTCACGCCGCGCCGTATTGTAATCAAAAGTGTTGATCCAACTGACCGGATACCCATTGCTGTTGAAATGTTTCGCCTGACGCTCAAACTGCTCACCCGCGCCATTCTGTCCATGAACAAATACGATCGGCCGCAGACTCTTGTCCGAATCAGCATCTGGATCCGTGCGAGGTGTTGGATCCCAATTCTGCGCGAATACCGTTCCTACCGTCGACAGCACGACCGCCAGAATACTCAATCGCGCGACATCTTTAATGAATGGCATGTGAATCATTAGGCTCTCCTAACTGTATCTTCATTCAATAGCTGAATCGCTCAGTATAGAGTTGGAAAGCGGCATATACCAGCGGGAAATGGGCAATTCGAAAAGGCTTGACAAGTAAATCCAAGTGTGTCACTATATCGATACAGTGACTCTAAAGAGAAACGCAGACAAGTAAGGTTCTATGCTCCATCTAACCATTTCCCAAGGCGACGGCACTCCCATGTATCTGCAATTGGTCCAGCAGATAAAGGCCCTGATCGCCACCGGACGCGTCAAACCCGATTCAGAACTCCCCTCCGTGCGCGCGCTCGCCCAGCAACTCGTTCTCAACCCCAACACCGTCGTGCGCGCCTACCGGGAACTCGAATCCGAAGGCCTCATCTACAAAAAACGCGGCGCCGGCACCTTCGTCTCCCCCAACCTGACGCCAACCTACACCGACGAGGTTTGTCGCCGGATTCTCGGTGAAAAAATGGACGGCCTAGTCGTCGAAGGCATAAACATGGGATTCGACGAAGCGCGCCTGCTCGAGTTATTCCAGGAACGTTGGTCCGAACTGCAACAACAGAAATCGAACGAAGAAGGAGAGTAACCCGTGGACAGTGTCATCAAGGTAGACCACCTTTCGCATCGCTACGGCAAAAAAATCGCGCTCGACGATGTCAGTTTCGAAGTACCCAAAGGCCGCGTATTCGGACTTGTCGGCGAAAACGGCGCAGGCAAAACCACGCTCATCAAACACCTGCTCGGCTCGTTATGCCCCGACGAAGGCAAGGTCACCGTATTCAATACCGAACCCACACGCGACCCGGCATCCGTACTCGCACGCATCGGCTACCTCTCCGAAGATCGCGATCTTCCCCTCTGGATGCGCGTCAAAGAACTCATGCGCTACACCCAGGCCTTCTTTCCCGATTGGGATGAAACTTATGCCCAAGAACTCCTCACCCGATTCAGACTCTCCCCCGATGCCAAAATCCGAAACCTCTCCCGCGGTGAAAAAGCGCGCGCTGGGCTGCTGGTCGCCCTCTCGCACAAACCCGAACTCCTTCTGCTCGATGAACCCTCCTCCGGACTCGACGCCGTATCACGCAATGATATCCTCGGCGTCGTTGTGCGTTCCGTAGCCGAAGAAGGCCGCACCGTCGTCTTCTCATCCCATCTGCTCGATGAAGTCGAACGCATCGCCGACGACGTCGCCATGTTCAGCAACGGAAAACTCGAACTCCTCATGTCCATGGAAGATCTCCGCACCAATCACCAGCGCCGCGTCGTAGAATTACCCGAAGGCATCGACAAATTTCCCAATCTCCCCAACGTCCTCCACGCCGAAGGCGAAGGCCGCGAATGGGCCGTCGTATGCCACGGTAACGCCGACAATACCCGCCGCGAACTCGAATCCATTGGCGCACGCATCCTCGACGAATCCGCCCCCTCCCTCAACACCGTCTTCCTCGCACGCGTCAACGCCAACCACGAGCCCATCACCCATGACTGATCC
>JAYGCN010000001.1:0-1501 GCA_046583315.1 Candidatus Hydrogenedentota bacterium | reverse complement strand
ACGTGATGAGGAATACTTGCGCGAATCCATCATGGAATCGACCAGGTTTGTTGTGGAGGACTACACTCCGCTGATGCCGAGTTTCAAGAACCAATTGACCGATGAAGATGTCCTTAATTTGATGGCATACGTTAAATCGCTGAAGAGCGAATCCTGATCATTATTAACGAATAACACGAACTCATTCAGAACATACTGTTCGAAACGATAAGAGGCTTAGAAGAATATGGCTGTTGCACCAGAAGAAGAAGTCAGCCCACCGGCACAGGAAGATGCGCCAGTAGACTATTGGAATGTGAAATACACGATCCTGTCTTGGCTTCTCACCAAAGATCACAAACGCATCGGCATGATGTACTTGGCCAGTATCATGGTGTTTTTCATGATTGGCGGCCTGTTTGCGATGCTGTTTCGTCTTGAGTTGGTGACCCCTGCAGGTGATCTGTTCAGCGCGGATCAGTACAACAAATTCTTCACGCTGCACGGCGTAATCATGATTTTCTTCTTCTTGATTCCTTCGATTCCAGCGACCTTGGGCAACTTCTTCCTGCCGATTATGCTGGGCTGTAAAGATTTGGCATTCCCCAAGATTAACTTGTTGAGTTACTACATCTACGTGGTTGCGGGCTTGTTCGCATTGGCAACGCTGGGCACAGGCGGGGTTGATACGGGCTGGACATTTTACGCACCGTTGAGCACGGAATATGCGAATACGCAGGTATTCCTGGCAACCTTCGCTGCCTTCCTGGCAGGCTTTTCATCGATTCTCACGGGTGTGAACTTTATCGCGACTGTACACAAAATGCGTGCGCCGGGGCTTACCTGGTTCCGCCTGCCGCTTTTTGTTTGGGCGCATTACGCCACCGGCCTCATTATGATGCTGGGTACTCCTGTAATCGCAATCACGCTCTTCCTGGTGGGCTTTGAACGCGTGACGGGAATCGGAATCTTTGACCCGGCCATTGGCGGCGACCCGGTTCTGTTCCAGCACATGTTCTGGTTCTATTCTCACCCCGCTGTGTACATCATGATTTTGCCCGGTTTCGGGGTTATTAGTGAAGTTATCGCATGTTTCTCGAAAAACCGTATTTTCGGTTACGAGTTTATCGCCTTCTCAAGTTTGGCTATTGCGATTCTCGGTTTCTTCGTGTGGGGTCACCACATGTACGTGACCGGCCAGTCCTTTTATACCGGGGTCGTATTCTCCTTCCTGACGTTTTTGGTCGCCGTGCCCTCGGCGATCAAGGTCTTCAACTGGACGGCGACTTTCTGGGGGGGTAATGTTACCTTCGAGACGCCGATGTTGTATGCGATGGGCTTTATGGGACTGTTCCTGGTCGGTGGTCTTACGGGCTTGTTCCTTGCAGCGATGGGAATGGATGTTCCCCTGCACGACACCTACTTCGTCGTCGCTCACTTCCATTATGTGATGGTTGGCGGCATGGTGATGGCCTTTATGTCCGGGATTCACTTCTGGTGGCCGAAAATGACAGGAAAGATG
>JAYGCN010000309.1:0-5146 GCA_046583315.1 Candidatus Hydrogenedentota bacterium | reverse complement strand
AGTATCAAGCGTGTCTTCGTTGACTTCCGCACCTACATCGGAAATATATTTGGTCTCTGGAAAACGCGTTAATAGCTTGATGCCAGTCCTGGCGCCTAATAGCGCCTTCCAATTGGCATCGATACCGGCGCCCAGTGCCGTTACAACTCCCGCGCCGATGATGGCGACGGATTTAGACATCTTCGCGCATTTCCGGTTCCCATCGCACATACCAGTCGGTCATGAATTCGGGAGTGGTAAGGCATAGTGAATCGTCCATGCGCATAAATACGTGTACCGTCTCCCCAACAGCAAGGAGCGCATCGTCACTGGCCCTGTGCACCTCGAAATAGTATCTCAATTTTGCGACGTCCTGCTTGTACAGACGCGCGGTGACCCGGAGGGTGTCCTGGAAGCTTGCGGAGCGGATGTAGTCACACGATGCCTGAACGACCGGGACCACAAGTTGCGCATTGACGAAATCTGTGTAGTTGAGTCCGTATTGCTGTCCAAAGGCTACTCGTGCGGATTCAAAGTAACTTAGGTAGTGTCCATGCCAAACGATACGAAGCGCGTCAACTTCCTGAAAACGAACTTGCACCTCGGTGCAGCTCTCAAGGAATTTACCTGCCGGTTTTCGGTGCTTGCGATGTTTCATTCTGATTCGTCCGGTGCGAAAAACTTGAGGGCGCCTGATGCGATTTGCTGGTCGTCCTGTGTAATTGTACAGTCGACAAGGTACAGCGGCCCAAGTTTACGGGCGATTTGAATAGTTGTGATCAAGGGAACGTCGCACGCCGCTTCTACATGAATCGTTAACTCCTGAACACCGACCAGCATACCGGGTTGGGGAGCGATACCGCGATCTCTTGCCAACTGTCCGCGATGTGCGGCCACGGCCTGAGCCATGCACTCTATCAGGGCTGGTTCACTCACCGAACCATTACTTATTCCATAACGGTTCGGTGTGAAGGTCGTTTGTAACGTTGCACCTGTTTCGGTATAGGACACGACTTCGTCAATGAGAAGCATTGGATGACGATGCAACATGATTTCGGCTGGTTGATTTGGCACGATGCGGACACCCAGATAACATGCAGTTAAGTATGATCGGGATTGTACAGAGTTGATTGCATTGTTTCAAAGAAGACGGCGGGGCCCAGCCATACAAAACGAATCGGTGAATACGATGCGACTACTTGCGCTTTGAATGGGGTTGTGGGTATTCTTCGAGCGGGTAGATTCTCGCGCAGAAGGATCTGGAGAAAAAGGAAATACCGATGTCTGTAACGACTGGCGAGCCGCGTGTATGCGTGCTTCTGCCTACTTACAACAATGCCCGGACAATCCTCGCTATCGTCGATGGTGTACGGCGCTACGTTTCCACGATTATCGTCATCAACGACGGTTGTACCGATAATACCGAAACGTTGCTGAACCAGTGTGACGGCATCGAGGTTGTCACACACGCGACGAACAAAGGCAAAGGCGCAGCTATTGTCTCGGGATTCGTACACGCCCGTGAATTGAATTGTACGCACGTGATCACGATGGATACGGACGGGCAGCACAATCCTGATGAGATTCCGCAGTTTCTTGAAGCGATCAAAGAAAATGAGAAGAGCGTCGTTATCGGGAACCGCAAATTGCCGGAAGGCCGACGCGCGCGCAAGAGTCGTATCCTCCGCAAAAACTCGAACTTCTGGACATGGGTGGTCACGGGCCATTGGGTTGAGGATACGCAATCGGGATTCCGAAGTTATCCGCTGGAGTCTTTGTCTGAATTGCACTTCAAAACGACGCGATACGATTTCGAGATTGAAGTGCTCGTTTATGCTATCTGGAATGATGTCGCGATCGAATCGATCCCCGTCTCTGCAAGTTACGGCCCGGGAAGTGAGTCTCATTTCAGGCCGATCGTTGATTTCCTCCGTGTGGCGCATCTCAACATTCGCTTTATCTTCGAGCGATTGTTTCTTGCTAAGGTCATACGGGCCCGCCTGCACACCACCGCTTTTCGGCAGGGAACGATTAGTGAACGGATAGGCCGTTTTGTTCGGACGACTATGCTTCAGGAATCGGTGACGCCCTTTCAGTTTGCGGCATGCATTGGGGTAGGGGTCGTATGCGGCATTTTGCCGGTATGGGGGTTTCAGAGCGCACTTGCGCTAAGTATTGCCGGACTCCTGAATTTGAGCCGAACACTTACCTTCCTGGCGTCGAACATTTCCATCCCCATTATGATGCCCGTCATCTTTTACCTCAGTCTGTTAACCGGGCATGTGATGCTCACGGGGAATGTCGATTTGCCATTGTCGCCGAAATCGTTGCCGGACGGTTGGAAGACCGCATACGCGCTCGAATACCTTGTCGGCAGCGTTTGCTTCTCCGGTATTGCAGGGGTGCTATCGGGTGCGTTGGCTTTTTCGGCCGCCCACTTGACACTCAAGGAACATCGTGGAGATAGCCGCGATACATGATTTCAAGGACGAAGAAAATCGCGGTCGTATCCGTCGTCGGGGTTGTCGCGATGGTGCTCGGCATGTCCCGTTTACAACTGTCCAATGAAATTTCGAGCATGTTGCCACTACAGGATGAGGTCGTTCGCGACTATTTTCAGATCGCGGAAGAATTCAAAACATTGGAGTCCCTATACATTGATGTTAGTGGCGAGTTGCTCAAAGAAGACGGGTTAGACCGCGTCACGGAAATTGCCGACCAATTATACGAGCGGCTCCAATCATCGGGCCATTTTTCCCGAATTTATTACCGCATCGACGAAAGCCTGTTTCTTGGGCTTGCCGACACACTGCAACGGGTTCAGCCAGCGCTGCTTAGCGAATCGGATATGAAAACGGTGGAGCAACGTCTGCGGCCCGACGCTGTACATCAATACCTGACCCGTGCGAAGCGTTCGATCACCACCTCGTTGACCCCCATGGCGCAAAGGCGTCTTCAGTCGGATCCTTTCGACTTTATGGAACTCAGTATGGATGGTTTCGCTTCCGTTGGCAACCAAAGTCAAGGCGCGCGCATCGTTGACGGACGAATCGTAAGCCCTGACGGAAGGCATATCTTACTGTTCGCGGTGCCGAATTTTCCGCCGGAGGTTCTGGAGAAAAGCGAGTCTCTCATTGCTTTTTTAGAAGAGCAGCATGACGCGCTCGGTAAAATTGACGACCGGGTGATAATTCGATTCGCCGGGGGGCACTTTGCATACACCGACAACGCGCGCGTTGTAAAGAAGGACCTTAGTCGAACGATTCCTGCAATGGTGGTCGGTATCGTGTTTATATCGGTGCTGTTTTTTCGTCGCAAATTCGCCGTTATTCTCATACTCGCACCGGTAGCATTCGGAACTGCCTTCGCCTTAGCGATATTTTCGGTGATGAATCCAATAATACCCGGGCTTGTGGTGGGGTGTGCGGCATTGCTGATTGGAATCTCGGTCGATTATGGGATCCATTTGCTGCACCAACTGGATGATGACGATTCGGAAAGCTCCGCGGATATCAGATCGACGCGGTTTTCTACGTTGATTGGTGCAACCACGACCGTGGCCGCATTGTTAAGTCTGCAGGTATCCTCCATTGAAGGGCAACGGCAATTGGGGCTGCTTGCGGCGCTTGGAGTAGCGGGATCCGCGTTCTTTGCTTTGACGATTTTGCCCAGACTGGCAAAGGTTGTCCCTAGGCGTTCAGGCCGAATGGAATTATCGCGTTTTTTCGATCCTGTTCAACAGTTTACAGACCGATATGCGTTGATCGTGTCGGGGGTTCTTGTGATCGCGGGCCTGGTGTCAATCGCGGGCCTGCAGCGGCTACAATTTGACGGCGATCTCCAAAACATGAGCTACCTGAAGCCCCCCCATCAAAACGATGATCGAATCGTCCGTGGAACCTGGCAGGCCGTGATTCCTTCTTCGGTTGTTCTCCAAGGCGAAGATCTTCAGCAAGTTTTGGAGGAAAATGATCGTCTCGACTTGCTTTTGCGTGGCCTACAGGACGAGGGTGTAGTAGCAGATGTCATGTCCGTCTCGGGTATTCTACCCTCGCACGCAACACAACGCGCACGTTGGACCCGATGGCAAAAATTCTGGTCGAATGAACAAATTGCCACGCTTCGATCCAATACCGAATCCGTTGCGGATGAACTAGGGTTTACATCTTCGGCTTTCGAGCCCTTTTTCGAAGGTCTCAGCTCCGATCCGACGATGCTAGATTTGGCAGATTACGAAGACGGTGGCCTGCACGATCAGATCGCGTCACGGGTTAGTATTTCGAAGGACCACACCCTTGTTCAGAGCTCGTTTTTCGTACCCGATCTCGAAACATTTTTGCGGGTGAAGGCGCTGATTAACGAAGCGCATCCTAACGCGATCGTGATGGACGGGCGTTGGTTCAAGGATCACACACGTCGTCTCGTGTCCAACGAAATGATTCGGCTCGGACTGGTTGCCAGTACGGTGGTCATGATATCGCTTTTGATTCTGTTCGGCAGTATCGAGTTAATGATTGTGGTTTTGATGCCCGTCCTCTTCGGCCTGATATTAACCTTGGGTATTCTGGGATGGATCGGAATCCCCATTAACCTGGTGAGTAGTTTGTTTATTGTTTTCGTGCTGGGTGTCGGCGTTGACTTCAATATCTTCCTGGTGAATGAACGGCTAAGTGCTTATCGGCATCAAAGCACGGCTAACTTTTCAACAGGCAGTGCCGTCGTACTGTGCGCTGTAACAACCTTGTTCGGATTTGCCTCCCTCACACTTGCGCAACACCCGGCGATACACTCGATGGGCATCACCGGGTTCGTTGGGATCGCATCGTGCCTGCTGTCGTCATTCCTATTCGTTCCTCTGGTCGTCCGACTTATCCTTCCGGAAGACGGGCGTTACGGTGTAGGCACGCTGGACAATATCGCATGCGGATTGTGGAGCGTAGCTATTTTGATGAGCCAAGTTATTGCCTATGTCATGTTTGTCAGACCTTTTTGGTATTTGAAATACCTAAACAATCACGCGACGCGACAACGACGTGTTCGGCGATTTATGCGCACGATGGTTCTAAATCATTTGAGCCGCTTTCCCTATCGCCGTAGTCCGCGCATCTATGAGAACGCGGAGGCGGAGACGCTCAAGAAACCGGCTATCCTGGTGAGCAATCATCAA
>JAYGCN010000305.1:0-13334 GCA_046583315.1 Candidatus Hydrogenedentota bacterium | reverse complement strand
GGTATCAAGCTCGAACCATACCCAGCCCAACGAGGTCACGCTCGCGTTCTGCCGAAATACTGTCGTCCATCCCCCGGTCTGCCATTGCGCCGAACCATCTGTCGGGTACGCATTCAATGTCGTATGTTGCATTCGGATGGTCCAATTCGTCATCACCCTGTCAGGAAGCACCGCCACATCCAGCGCCAGTCGCTCAAGAATTCCCGCTTCCCCTATTTCCGCAGCCGTATAGATTACCTGCGTTCGGTTTTCGTGCGCATTCGTATTAAACGGGAACATCGGCCACTCTGTCGCTCCTTCTCCGATTGCAAGCTGCCGCCCACCCAATCCTTCATAGGCATACAAATTCGCACTGCCTGAAAAACCATCCACCACCGTACCGATTGTCGTCGTTGCATCAACCGTGAGCGGAATCGGATCGTAGACGAAGTGTTTGGGCGAAACATTTCCGACAGCGAATTGATCGATAACAAGAGTCGACGTAATCGAGTACGGGCCCTCAAGAAAATACGTCGCCTCCAAATTCGATCCCGCGACCTCAATATCTCCAAACCAGGCGGTCGCAGACACAAAATTCTCAAGCCGACCGCCAAGATCAAGCAGTAGCTGGTCAAGAAAAGCATCCCAGGTCAGTCGCGCATAGGTCTCGTCCGGTGGAGACCCCCCATCGCTAAACGATACGAGGTCCTGGAAGAGGAACCGTTCGCTCGTCGTTGACAACATAGAACCAGGTGACACCGAAACTTGTGCCTCGATCTGCTGCAAAATCTCCACACTGTTCGCCCCGGAGACCCCACTCACATGCGCGGTTGGAACGTCATCCCAGAAAGCCCGCGCGCTCGCGGATTCATCGGCGGTCAGCTGATCAAGATAGGAATCAAAATCGGTCTGCAATGCCGCATCCAATTCGAGCGCGGCAAAAGCAGCATCCACGGCGGCCGCATCATTCGAGCGAATCACCTTCATCAGATTGCCGATGATTTCGTACCGTGCGACGGATCCTTCAAAGAGGAAATTGAAGAACGTACCCCCATAACGATAAAACTTAAAGCCGTTATTATAAGTTGTCCCGATCAATTCATCGATCGTCATCCGGGTATCATCCGTCGCGATATTCTGCACCAGTGAACGCCGCGGCAGAACCTTTTGGTCACGCGTACTTCCCGCAATGAATTCGGCGAAGCCCTCATCCCACCAGACCATTCGATTATTATCATACAACGTACCCGCTGCGCCCCAATTACCTTCAATCCCATAACGCGAATCCAGGTAATGGACATACTCATGCCGCGTCAATTCTTCGAGCGTGTAAATACTCTCCTGCGGCGCGCGATCATAGGTAAAGAAAGTCCCCCAGGGTTCGATATAGATTCCGCCGTTATTCGTATTCAATCCATACAAAAAGAACTGATACGTGGCATAATCGGCCGGACTGCCGTAGATGCGCATATGCAGCACCTGATTCGTATCCCCGGCGACAGGATCCAGATTTGTGGACAGTCGGCGATACTGGCTTTCAACTTCCTGCTGCGCGTCATATAAATCATTGATTTTCGTTAACGGCAATGGCGTGTAATACAAAAGCTTTCCACCGTCGAACGAATACTGATTCGGGAACGCGATCGCCTCCACATCTACCCGGATTTGCGCTACATCCAATACCGTCGTATCCGACAAGGTGGAACTATAAAAGAATTCAAGGTTCGACACGATCGATAACCAATTGTATTCATACGGCGTGTGCGCGGCGTAGGCATCGGATAGCAGTTGGTGCGCCGCCGATACTGTAGGCGCATCCAGTTCATCCATTCGACCCAGCGCATAAATGCCCCACGACACCAAATATTCGGCATCCGGATCCATCGTCGTCGAATTCGCAAAAACACCGGTTTCGCTAACGAAGGTACTGCTCAGTACATTTTGCCAATCAGCTGTGTGATTCGCCATATTCCGCGTGACACCGCCGAACAAATAGTAGATCGCAAACGTTTCGTCATAGTTCGTCTGAAGCGATGCATCATTATTGTAGCGTACCAGCAGCGCGTCGAGATCATCGAGAACCAAAAGCATAGACTCCCAGACATCCACGGCAATACACCATTCCTGCCGAACGAGCGCGAGCGTGGCACCAGCCGTCAAAAAATCGCCCGATGCCGCAACTCCCTGCAACGCGCTGTCCACATCATCATGCATCGCGCTAGAGTAACTCACCGACGCTTCCCAAAATTCGTGATACGCGGCTATGTGCAAATACACTAAAATCTGATAAATACTGCTCGCATTCCAGGACAAATCAGCGCTTTCGGTCACCATCCGCGCCACAAATACGTCAACATTCGACTCGCTAATTACCGTAGCCACATTCGAATCAAAGGTCCACAACGCACGGATGCCCTCATAATCCGTCGACGTAACCGCGTCAATCAAATCGTTCGTACTCATCGCGGCCAACTGGGCCGAGGTGTATACGGGCAACGCGTCCGCCGCCAGACCGCTTCCGGCAAGTGTTATCTTGTCCCGTAACAGTTTCGATGCCGTGTTCTTTTCTATCTCCCGCATCCTGGATGTCGAACTCAATGAACGGGACACACTTGGACTCGAAGAAGCCCTTCCGTGCGCCGGCCTGTCAGCGTTTGCCAGCTCATCCCCCGTCATGTGACCTTTCGAAGGAGGTTCGAATGCACCCTGAGCATCAGCTGTATTTCCCCCGATGAATGCCAAGTAACCAATCGTCAGCCCCAAGCAGAACCGAAGGAAACCGAGTATTCGAAGGTTCGGGATATTATTCATAACCGCGCACAAAACTCTGTACATAGAAAAAACCCTTCCCCTTCGCTCGGAATTAATATGCTCTAACATGAAAGTATACCATATATGGTACAATATAGAGAATCGGAATTAATATGCTCTAGCATGAAAGTATACCATATACGGTACAATATAGAGAATAATACGTATATCATACCACATAATAGGCTCGATTACACCCCTACAATACATCTTAGCAGTACCACATATACCCCACCATCGCCCCACCATCGCCTCACATATGCCAATAGTTTTCCATTGTAAGAGATTGTTACAAAGCGTCTTTCGATAGCGATTGGATAATACGACCTGTGGTAACGGTGGGGTCGGGGGTTACCCGCTAATCAGTACCCAGGTACGCGTGTAGAACATCATGCCAACGAAGCTAATCGAAGGCGAACAGTAGATGGTGGAAATTTTCTGTTTGCATAATGTGGTCAGGTACCACATTTTCACTCGCGAGTGCGTGATGGTTCTTTTTGGCGTCTTCTTTGAATTCCGCATGTTGCCTGCCCCATTTCAGATACGGTTTAGTTAATTATTGACAACTATGAGCAAATTTCATGCCAATTATTGTAAAATACGCAATATATAGTATATTTGAAGATCCTTAACCACTTTGAGTAGAATCCTCGTACAATTTTGTCCAAGTACGCGAGCTCTACTCAGCCGTGCACATTTTTGTACTGATCCACATCGGCAGTATGAGATACAGACCATTGTTTCCCACATCAACGATTCCCAACCTAACCCAACACCCCGCAACGATCGCGCAGCTAATCAGGGAGTGCTAGCTAAGGATCGCGTTATGCAGTTGCTGAAACCCAACCTGCAAAACACCAGTCGAATCACTATGAAACGTACAGAAAACTCGACAGAATCGGCTGAATTCGGCTTAGGGTTGAACTTCCCGGCGATGAATGGCACGATTGGAGCGCACGAGGCGGCATGATGAACGCGACAGCATTAAGGCAGTGGCCCCGGTATATGAAAGCTGAGCACGACGAGCTCTCCGATGAGGAACTGGTAAAGAAGGCGCAGACCGGAAATTCGGATGCGTTCTCTGAGCTCGTGCGCCGTCATCAGCATCGTGTGTACAACCTGGCCTACCGCTACATGCGCGAATCAAACCGTGCCGAAGACATGGCGCAAGAAGCATTCCTGAAAGGATTCCGGCTGCTCAAGGGATTTCGCGGAGACTGCAGCTTCTCCACCTGGATGTACAAGGTCACCGGAAGCGTGTGCCTCACCGAACTCGCCAAACGCAAAAAACGCGGTGAAGTGGAATTACGCCCCCACCATGAAGGCAGTTACGAATCGAATAAGGCCCAGGACAGTGACGAGGCCGAACTCGTGCGGCAGTGCGTCACCCAGCTCCCGGATAAATATGCGACGATCATTACCCTATACTACCTGAACGAAACGCCCTACGACGAAATCGCGCAAGTCATGGAAATACCGATCGGCACGCTCAAAACATGGATGTTCCGCGCTCGCAAAGAGCTCAAGGTCATCGTCGAAGAGCGGTTTGGGGGTGCCACATCATGAAACACACCGACTTTGATAACATTGACGACTTTATCGATTCCGCCCTCAAAACAGAACGCATGCGCTCCGTACCCTTCGGCTTTCATCGCATGGTGGATAGCAATCTGCGTGTAGCGGCCCAGATTCAGGTCGAGCGCAATCGTTATCGGATGTGCATGCTCGTCGGGGTAGCCGCCTATACCCTCGCATTCGGGTCAGCGACGCTTTACATGGTGCTCGGAGCGATTTACAGTTCCCTCTACGAAACCCTTCCCGGTTTTCTGATGTACTACACCCAGATGCTGCACACGGCAGAAGTCTGGTGGGTCGAGATCATCGCCTTCACCGGACTCATGACGGGAATCGGGATCTGGACGCTGTTGCATCTCAACAGCACGACTGGCGAGAAGGTCGAGAACTAGGCAATCATCCCTTAGTACGCCGCTCTTCACTTGGATACCCCGTATTTGCTATAATCCCCTTTCGATTTCCATCGAATCTGACTACTATATCAATCCGAAAGGGGTACGCTGCGATGGCGTCCAAGTACATCTGCTCTCAATGTGAACGTAAATTCGTCGACTGGGGTGCCGAGAAACTCGAATTCAAATGCCCCGACTGCGACGATTCTCCCCTCGAGGTAATTGGTTTCATACCAGCCGCAAAAGCCAAGGCCAAAAAGAAGCCTTCACTAAAAAAGCGTGCGGTGAAAAAGAAGGCTACAAAGAAAAAAGCGGCTACGAAAAAGAAAGCGGCTACGAAAAAGAAAGCGGCTACGAAGAAGAAAGCGGCTACGAAAGATTCGCCCGGTACCTCCTAGGTGAACAATATCGATCTGGGCGGATTTTCGCTAACAGACCGTTCCGAAGATCCAAAAGCATAACGCGAATCGTTTACGCATGCGCGGTGACTAATTGCGGTTACCCAGATTGAGATTGAGTGCCGGCGGGGTCGTGGGCGGTGCGCCTTCTTTGGGTACAGGTGTAGGGACCACATCCTTTTGGTGCAAAATCACCATCTCAAGCTCATAGCTTATCTTGCCGTCCACAAACTTCTTGAGCCATAACTTCTGCAAAACGTGCATCAGTTTCGTCTCCGCGGGAATTTCAACCGTCCATAACCGCGCTTGCGGTGGTTGCCTTTTAAGCGACGGGTCGATGACAATAGTCACGCCGCTCTTCTTGGTAATATCGGCAAAAATCAGCGTGTAGTCCTGATTGGTATACGTGAGTGGTGCCTCTGGAATTGGTTTGATGAGCGCGTCCACAAGTTCCGGTGAAAGTTCTTTTCCGTCGGTCATGATTTCATCTTGCGGTTTGGGGCGATTGGCTTGATGGCGTGCCTCGCGGGTGGGATCGATATCGTCGTATTCGACTCTTTTTACTTGGCGTCTCGGAATGGTCAGCGGTTTGCGCCCCGGAATAACCTCGATGTCATATGAAGTGGGCGTGCTCTTGAGAATCTGCACGCCGCTCATGATGGCACCGGAGTGCATGATGATGATGTCCCCGCCTCTGCCACGGGCTTTTTCCAAGGGATCAACAGCAGGTACTTCGAATTTCAGACTTTCGGCTGGCGGTGTCTCTTTGGGATCGACTTCGTCCTGCGCGAAGGAAATGGCAGAGAATACGCAGGTGACAAGAAGTGTGTAGTATCGGGTAATACGGAATTTCACGGGTATTCAGTTCCTATTGATCCAGGTTGAAGTGAGTTTACACTTGACATGTTAAGTGTAAGTGTATATTTTCTTATATGTCAAGTATAGCATGCCAGTGTGGATGAATAGCGAGGGGGATATGCGCGATGGCCAAGGTATTGTTGGTGGGTGAGGATATTGGTGTGGTGGATGTGATGGCTTCGTCGATTGAGGGGCTCGGCTACGATGTCATCACGCTGTATGAGAGCATCGACGCGGTGGAAACGGTGATCAGCGAATTTCCCGATCTGGTTATTATCGGAGAGAAAATGAACGTGTTTAATGGATTCGAGATTGCGGACGCATTGCAGGGCGACCCGGATGTGGATGATGAACTTCCGGTTCTGATGATGACGAAGCGTTCGATATCCTCCCAGGATTTGGCGCGGGCGGGCATTAGGGACACGATTCTGCCGGAAATCGATCCGGCATCGCTGCGCGAGATATTGGTTTTGCATACGGGCGAATAGTCGGGAATCAGAAAAATCGGCGGTAGGTTCTGAATACGGTGTCGAGCTTATACCCCATTCGCTCGTATAGGCGCTGCGCGGTGGTGTTGGTGTGCGCGGTATTGAGGATTAGGCCTATTGTCCCGGTTTCGCGGGCATGATCTTCGGCGCGTTGCATGAGTGCCTCCCCCACCCCTTGTTTGCGACCTGCCTCGGCGACGAAGAGATCGTTCAGCAACCAGGATCGCTGTGTACTCACTGAACTGAAGAGCGGATAGAGTTGGACGAATCCGAGGGCCCGTCCGGTGTCGTCCTCAACGACCAGAAACACGACCGAATCCTCCAGACGCAGGCGTTCCTCCATGAAGTTGCGAGCGCGATCGATATCGGATGCTTGCTCATAAAAGACACGATATCCATCGAATAAATGGGCTACCGCATCCAGGTCGTCGCTATTAGCGCGTTTGATTGTGTAACTCATATTTCCATCCTCTAATACGTGTACCGTTGCGATTTCCGTTTCATCTCACATTACACGACTCACCCGACTTACCCTCTATATAGCAGACAAGCCTGTTGCAGATCCTTGTCCGGCGGCAGTGCAGTAGATGGTATCACGCTGGGATGAGGTGGGAAACAATGGGTACGTGACGGAGGATTGGGAGAATGGAGCGGGTAAATGGAGATATGGGAAACAATATGGTATGAGTTGTAAGGTTCTTTATTGCAGCGATTTATACGTGTTAACTATTGATAAAAATCAGCTACGCGAAGGAGTCATAGGTGATTTCCGCCCTGGATACTGCCGGATGCGCGGAGACGTGCACGTCCGGTTCTGAGAGAGCGTGGGGGTGAGATTCCCGCTCGCCACTCACCTCGTGTGTCCGTTTGCCTGCCACACTGTACCGTATATGAACGGTGTCAATGCGCGGAAAAGGGTGACGGTCCCCATTTAAGGATCTTCTGATTTCTGCATGTTGGGACTGTTTTCTGTATAATTATTGGTCTGTAACCGTGTTGGTTGCAGGCCTGTTTTTTCTCCCTGGGACTCTCCATGAATGATCGTATGAATGAATTGGGTAATGACTCGATTGGCCGGTTGCTGCTTCGTTATTCGATGCCGGCGATGATCGCGATGTGCGTGAATTCGTTGTATAACCTGGTGGACACGATTTTTGTGGGCTATGGCGCGGGCACATTGGCTCTGGCGGCGTTGGCGGTGTCGTGGCCGATACAGATGATTGTTGTCGCGGTGGGTATGGCTATCGGGATTGGCACGGCTTCGGTGGTGTCGCGCAGTCTGGGTGCGGGTGATCCGGATCGTGCGCGGCGCGTGGCGGGCACGGCCTTTGTCACGATCGCGGTGATAAGCCTGTGCATTACAGTGCTTGGATGGATGTATCTGAGGCCGTTACTGAGCACCTTTGGCGCCACGGAAGGCATTATGCCGTATGCGGTGGATTATCTGTCCATCACCTTCATTGGGAATGTGTTTCTGTCGACTTCGATTTGCGCAAACAATATTATTCGCTCGGAAGGTGCGGCGCGCGTGGCGATGAGTAGCATGATCGTGGGCGCGGTGGTGAATGGGGTTCTGGACCCGGTGTTTATCTTCGGCTTTGACATGGGGATTAAAGGCGCGGCGGTAGCGACGGTTATCGCGAATGTATGCACCTTCAGTTTTGTATCGTGGTACTTCCTGAGTGGGCGTAGCTTGTTAAAAATCCGACGTCGCGATCTGATTCCTGATTTCAAGGATTTGCCGGAGGTATTCAAGATTGGTTCGGCGTCGTTTTTCTCGATGGCGGTGGGCAGTTTTATGGCGATTCCAATCAATGGACTCATTGTGCATTATGGTGCGGACATTCATCTGGCGATTGTGGGGGTTGCGAACCGAAGTATGATGTTCTTTTTCATGCCGATCTTTGGCTTGACGCAGGGATTGCAGCCGATCATTGGCTTCAATTATGGTGCAGGGAATCTGCAGCGAGTGAAGGAGACGGTGCTTAAGGCTTCGAGTTATGCGACGGCGATGTCGACCGTGGCTTTCGTTGTTCTGATGTTTTTCACGGGAACCGTTTTGCGCATATTCAGTCCTGATCAGGAATTGATCGCGGAGGGCATCCCTGTAATGCGGATATTCGTTATCTGCGTGCCTTTCGTGGGCTTTCAGATGGTGGGCGGCGCCTTCTTTCAAGCGCTTGGTCGGGCACGACCGGCTTTCGTCATCACCCTGTCCCGACAGGTGATCGTGTTGTTGCCGCTGATTTTTATCGTTCCTCGTTTTTATGGCTTGACGGGATTGTGGGCGTCGTTTCCGATGGCGGATTTTGTGTCGACATCAATCACGGCCTGGTGGGTGTTCACCGCGGTTCGGGGCTTGGGCGAGGATACGGTTCCGACGGATATCGAAATCTCCAATGAGGTGGAAGTGGACCTGGTAGCGTCCACGCAAGATTAATATTTTGCTGACTCGTGATTCCACATCAGCCCTTCTTTTCTCTGCGCCGACATCCGTGGTGTGGAGATTATTCTACTTGTTGTATCCTGCGGAGTAATCGGCTCGTGTGGTTTCTGTGGACATTGCGGTGAACTCGCTATATTACGTTGAGGAACTCAAGGATGAACGATGAATAAAACTCTGAAGATTGTCTTGATTGTGCTTGGGGCAACGTTTGTTTCGTGTAGCATTCTAGTTGGCGGGCTTGTTTATTTTGTATTGAAATCTCCGGCCTTCGAAGAGTTCACGGAGGTGCTGGAAGAGATTGGGAACATGACGGATTATGAGTATGCGGAAAGTGACGAGGCGGTCTTTGGTCCTGATGAATGGGCAGGGCAATGCACGGAGTGGGATGATAGGGAGAATCTGACCGATGTGCATGGCCTTAGTGAGCGTTATGAAACGGTTTATTTGTATGACGATACGCGGGAGTTATTGTTTCGTGATCGCGATTTCGAGGCGCTGGAAGCGCGTCTGAGGGATGAGTTTGATGCGGCAGACACCTATTTGAAAAAGTACCGATATTCACGACACATAGGCTATATCGGTGGCTTTTATTGTAGGGATGATGGTGAATCCAATATCCAGGTGTTGAATGATTGGGTCGACGCGAAGCCGGATTCACACTGGGCGCGCTTGATTCGTGGCCAGTTCTTTATTTCGTACGCTTGGTATTTTAGGGGGACGGGATTTTCCAATCGAGTAACGCGTGAAGGCTGGGAGGGCTTTCATGAGTATATGGGCCGGGCGGAGGAAGATTTGAAGCTGGCGTTTGAGCTTGAGACGAAGGATCCTGAAGCGGCGGTGACGCTGGTACGCTTGACCGGTGCGACGAGCCAGAGTAGGCGTATCATGAAGCGTTACTTCGATGCTGCAATCGCGATCAATCCCTATCATTACGATGCGTGGGAGGATTATGTCTTTTATCAATTGCCGAAATGGGGAGGTTCAGCGGAAACGGTTCTGCCGTTGATCAGGGAGTGCGAAAAGGCCATTCAACCTGGGCATGAATTTCCATTGCTTGCGCTGGTCGCGCGTATGGGTTATGAACAATTGCATCTTGCGGATGAAATTTCCGAGACGAAGTGGAGTAAAGTGAGACGGACTCAAAAGTGGGCAAATGCGATTATTTTCCAATTGGAGGCGACTCCTGACGACGTTCGTCTGCTTAGTCAAACGGCCTATTACTTTGCTTATACACCCTATTCTGCGAAGGCAATGGAGTATTTTGAACGTGTTGGTGACCGTTACCCTGCAGGGGGAATGTGGCCTGATCTGTATGGGTATAATGAAACGCGTTCGATTGAGATTGCGGAAACAGCTGAGCGCTTGTTCGTTCGAAACCCTGAGGATGCAAAAGAACTCTTAGACAAGGCTATTGCAATCGCGCCGTATGCCGACTTTGTCAATTATGTGTACGCGCGGGGCCAACTAGAATGGGGCGATTAGAAGTAGCCCGCCTACATCTTGAAAAAGTACTCGAACTTAATCCAGAGCGTCGCGATCTCTATCACGCGTTAGCCGATGTATCCTTTCGTGAAGAGAAATGGGAGGAAACGATTCGATGGGCGGAACTGGGATTGTCCTCGAACACTTTCGTGGGAAGGATGAAAGACCTTAGAGATTGGATCGCCTCTGCGACGATAGAGCTTGAGAAAGAAGCGGAATCGGTTTGAAAATTCTGGTCAACCGATTGGCGCGTTCTCGAGTTGTGCGGGACCTTTTGGAGTCGGTTCTGCTGGTGTTCGCAAGTCGGTGACGTTGTCTTCTAGATTGATGTCGAAGGAGAAGGTGTTCGGGGGGATGTCGGTGTTGATGGATATGGCGCTGACGCTCATATTGGTGATGGAGGTGAGTTCGTTTTTTTCGCTGGCGACGTTGTAGGTGATTTTGGTGCCTTCGATGGGAAAGAGGATTCCCGGATAGACGAGTTGGGGCGAGGGCTGCAGGACGAGGAAGCGTTTCTTGTTGAAAAACGTCACTTGCCGCATGGGGAAAAAGTGTTCGCCCATGTTGAGCAGGTATTCGTGGTGGAGGATATCACCGGGTCCGAGAATCTCGTCGTAGGAGAATTCAACGAGCGTGCCGGGGTAATCGTCGAGTTTGGCGTTTTTTCCATAGATGGGGACTTTGGTGGCGATAAGTATGTCGATCAGTTCGTAGAAGGGTCGACCACTGGCGGTGAAGAAGCTTTTGGGTTGAATCATCCGGGCGATGGTGCTGCGGCGCGTTATGGTGATGTTGCGGGGTGTTTTGGTGTCACCGGGACGCGGGAATTGACAGCGAATCTCTTTGCGTAGATCGTATATGTACAGGGTTTTTGATGCGACGGTCACATTACCGTCCGAATCCAATTGACGAATGTCGCTTTCCATTCGGATTTGGCCGAGAGAATCTTCAACTAGCCGTTTAGTGCTTTCCTGATTGAGGTTGCGCTGATCGGACCGCAGGATCTCGGTGTAGGTGCAGTCGTAGTTGCGCAATTTTTCGTGGTAGGCAAAACTGGATTGGCGGATATCGGCGAGCAGGGCCTCGGAGATGAGTTCTTCGGCATGCACGGCGGTTGTGGTGAGGATGAGGGCGAGAAGAATGGGGAGCAATGGGTTTTGATGTGGCATGGGAAACGTACTCGCTTCGGCTTCTTGGCTACAGTATGCCTGAGCGGGATGGGAACTACAAATAGGGGATCAGAATTCGGTCTTGAGCAGGTTGCGCAGTCCGAGTCGCATGGGGACGATTCCGACGAAGAGGCTGAGTGCGGTATTGAAGAGCAGAAGTCCGGTCAGGGCGTACCAGAATAGTTCGGGCTGGAAATGTTCGCGTTGGGCGTACCACATGAGAATGAACATCTGGCTGCCGATGAGCAGGGTTATGTAGGCGATGCTGAGCAGGAAATTGAGGGTCCCCCCCATGCCCGAAACGATGCGTGCGGGGTTGTCTTCCTGAAAATTGGGGTAGATGGTGCCGAGACCGACGGCGAGGCCTGCGAGCGTAAAGTTGGCGAGGAGTATTGAGTAGATGGATACGGCGAAGTGGACCGGTGTGACTCGGAGGAAGTAACACGAGACGATGGTGAGTCCGAGGGTGAAGGGCGTGGTGGTCAGTATGGAAAGCCAGTATTTTTGGCGGAGCAACTGCTCTTTGGTCATGGGTGCGAGGCCGAGTATCCAGAAACGGAATCCTTCGAGGGAAATGAGCGGATAGACGAAACGACTGGTGAGGGATGCGAGAATCAGTGTGCAGGAGCCGGAATTAAGACTGGCGATCCAGGAGCGGTATCGTTCGCTTTGATGGTCGATGGAACTGCCGCCGATGTTGGCGACGTATATGGCCATGATGCCGAAGAAGATCACGAACTGGGTCCATTGTGTGGGGTCGCGCCAGAAGAGTTTGATGTCTTTGATGACGAGCGCGCGGTAGGGTTGGCGCAGGGGTTTGAAGATGCTGTCGAGTCGTCCGAGAATGCCCTTTCCGAGGGGTTTTGGTTTTGTGAATTCTGAGCCGAGTAGTGCGCTGAAGCCGGGTCGGAATAAATGGTGGGCTACTTCGGCGGCTACGAACGTGATCATGAGTGCGTTCGACAATAGTAGGAGGAAAAAGTATCCTGTTGCGCGAAAATCGTTTTGAGAGGCGCTCAGGACACCTTGGGAGGCCCAGTAACTGGGTAGCAAAGGTGACTGGGTCTGTGTGGTGGCGGTGAGAACGGAGCTGACGATCGTGTCTTGGGCGAGTGATTCGGCGTTGAAGACTGCGCGGAGGTTCATGAAGAGTGCGATTACGGCAAAGGCGGCCAATGCGACCAATGCGAAGCGAGGCAATTTGGGAAAGATTCTGACGAGGATGAGGGTGATAATGCATCCGATTGCTGCGGGGATCATAACGAAGGGGAGGTAGAAAGCGAGTGCGGCGAAGTAGTAGAGCCAGTGGGCGTCGGTGGCCATTCCGTAGGCGAGGATTAGCGGGGAGCCGAGGTAGGCTGAGCCCCAGGAACTGAAGCTAACGCATTCGATGAAACGCGCGAGGAAGAGGTTTCGGATGGCCAAGGGTGCCTGTAGGAGGTATTGCACCTCTTTGGCTTTGTAGAGTGTGGAGAAGGCGATGAGGGTGTTGGAAAAAATGAGCATGAAAAACAGGGCCAATGCAAATACGGAGAGGAGCCGGGCCATGAGCACTTCGGCCAAGGTGACGGTGTCACCCACGTTGACGACATCGTCGAAGGCGCTGCGTTGTAGCCAGTGGAAGGCCCAGCTGAAGGTGGAGAGAATACCGTACCAAAGGAGGACGGCTGCTGAGCCGACGACGCCCATCTTGAGTTTTGATTCGGTGCGTACGGAGGCGAGGTGGTGTCGGGCCA
>JAYGCN010000159.1:0-2361 GCA_046583315.1 Candidatus Hydrogenedentota bacterium | reverse complement strand
CACGATGAGCGATCTGCTGAGTGTGCCGAATTACAGTTACGCCTGGCAGCCAACGTATGCGCTTGATGAGCCTCGGCTAATAAAAGCAGGCACTAAGGTGCATGTGACAGGTGCCTTTGATAACTCAGAATATAATCCTGCCAATCCTGATCCAAGCAAGGAGTTGACGTTTGGATTACAGAGTTGGGATGAAATGTTTATCGGCTACATTGACTACATGCCCCAGCTGAAAGGCGAGTCGACCAGCGACTAGTCCCGGCTGAATCTGCTCGAATCTTTAATGCTGCCACGAATCTGCGGGTTCGTGCGTCATGAGTGATATAGTAGCTTGGTAGACACTTGTGAATTTTTGCGATTGAGCGTTGTAATATCCTGGTAGCTATTTATATTTTTGAATTTTGTGGCAAATAGGAAGGTTTCCATTAATATTGCGAGGCTTGGGTCAGGAAGGTAACGTAGGGAAAGGAATCATGTAACATGAAAAAGTATATCGGTACAGGTGTATTCGCGGGTATCGCCATGTTTGTGGGGTTATACTCGGAAGGTTTTGGGTTCGTAGAAATGAACTTAGACTTAGTCGCATGCCTTGGAATTGCCTTTTCCACTGGTTTCAGCGCGACGATTATAGGTTTATTGGCAAACAGGGAGCGAAGTTAAAGAGAGGCCGAGGCGACTTACCAAGGGGGCGAATCATGCGAATTGGACGTTACATTACGGTGTTTGGGCTTGGTCTGGCTATGTTTGCGGCGGGCTGGAAATCGAACGAGGTGACTGCTGCGAAGAGTCCCCGACTCAGTGCAAAGATGTTGTGGAAGCAGGAACTCACCGACATCAAGGGCAAGGAGCTGATGGTCCTCGAGTTGAACGTCGATCCCGGCGCGGGGTCGCCGGCACACAAACATCCCGGTCACACGGTGGGTTACGTCATCGTAGGGGAATTCGAGATCCAGATCGACGACGACCCGAAGCAGATATTCAAAGCGGGCGAAGTATTCTATGAGCCCGACGGCGTCGTGCACACTCTGGGCCGGAATCCGAGCGAAACAGATTCCGCGAAGGTGGTTGTATTCATGCTCAAGGACGCGGACAAACCTGCGACAATGTTACACCGCCACTAGCTCGTCTTGTTGACCATTGCCTGCAATGGTGTGGTAGTGTTGTCGTCTCACACTAGCTATTGGAGGCGAGACGGAATGCGACCCAGTTTACGTATCATTAACGGCGTAGTCCTCGTCTTGGCCTGCCTCTCAATCGGTGTAGCAGGTGCTCAAGACTCCCCTTCGCGCTCCTATGACATCGTCGTATACGGTGATTCATCGGCAGCCGTCTCCGCTGCAGTCGCCGCCAAGCGGGATGGTCGAGACGTCGTATTGGTCAATCCGACCCGTTTTCAGGGGGGAATGAGTGCCAGTGGACTAGGGGCCACCGACTTTGGATCGGCGAAACTGGAGATCGTGAGCGGGATCGCCGGCGAGTTCTACCGGGGCATTGCCGAGCACTATGGCAAGGGGTTTATCCGCAGTTTCGAGCCGCATGTCGGGCAGTCGGTTTTCAGAAAACTGGTATCCGATGTCGAACTGGAGGTTCACTATGGTGAATTTCTTGATCGCGAGAATGGTGTGGAGATGATTGATGGCCGGATCGTATCGATTACCACGTTAAGCGGGAAGACCTATCGGGCCACTATGTTTATCGACGCGTCCTATGTCGGAGACCTGATGGCGACAGCGGGGGTGTCTTACACGGTAGGTCGTGAATCGGAAGCGCAGTACGGTGAGTCTTTGGCGGGTGTGCGCCGGGGAGACGCCTCGCCCCGCGTACACTACACCCAAAAAGACAAGGACCACTTTATCGTTACGTGGATCCCTATGTGGTCCCGGGCGATCCGCAGAGTGGTCTGCTACCCGGGATTCACGATCTCGCGCTGGTGAACGGTACCGGGGACCGGAAGATACAGGCCTACAATTATCGAATGTGCCTCTCTTCGGATCCGGAAAATCAAATACCCATTACAAAACCGGACACCTACCGCGCGATCAATCACGAACTTCTAATCCGCAATTTTGAAGCCGGAGATCTTCGTTTTCCGGCACTGATCGAACCACTCGGCGGTCGCGACGACAAGGTCGATTGGAACAGTATGCACGCGGTGGGCAACGACTTCGGAGGCGCGAATTGGGACTACCCGGAGGCGAGCTACACCCGGCGTCGGGAAATTGAGGAGGCCCATCGCGACTATACACGCGGGTTTCTCTGGACGTTGGCCCACAATCCTCGTATTCCCAGAAATATTCGAACGTACGCGAGGCAATGGGGGCTTCCGAAAGACGAGTTTATGGACAATGAGCATTGGCCGTATCT
>JAYGCN010000154.1:0-1539 GCA_046583315.1 Candidatus Hydrogenedentota bacterium | reverse complement strand
ACGTCGAGTCATTCATGTTATTATAATTGGTCTACTCACCGTTGAAGAAGGGCCTGCATATGCGACTTAATCAATTCTACAGAACCGTTTTGTTTACTCAACATTCAGTCAAGCGAATACTGATTACTATTACAATGCTACCCCTGTTCAGCCTGCATCTGCCAACAGCCTACGCCGGCGCGACCAGCGATTGGTTCGTGGACTTTTCAAATCCCGGCCTCGAAGACGGTACGCTACTAAAACCCTACAACACCCTGACCGAAGCACTCGCCAATGCCACCGTGGGTCAGGCTATTGAAATGACGACCGCCACCTCGTCTCACGAGACCCCGACCATCACCCAACAGGTCACCTTGGTCGCTTCCGGCGGCGCCGTCACCATCGGCAACCTTGCTTCTCCCAACGGCTCGGGCTCGACCTACGAAGCCATGAAAATTACCGAAATTATGTTTAACCCGGCCAGCGGCAAGGCGGAATATCTGGAACTGCAAAACACCAGTAGCAGCTCCATCGACATGACCGGAGTCTACTTCAGCGACGGCTTCACTTACGCCTTCACTGACTGTCGCGACGGTCCCAGCATCGTCGGCGCCGGTGCTCGCATCGTGTTGGTTCGCGACGTGGATGAAATAACCTTCATTGCCGACTACTCCGGTACGACAATCTTCGGTACCTACGTCGGCAATCTCGACAACGGTGGCGAACGATTGGCCATGAACGACCCGAGCCATAACACCTTTTTCGAACTCACCTACAGCGACGGGGCGTCATGGCCCGATCTTGCGGACGGTGTCGGATTCTCCATGGTCATCGTTGACCCTTACGGCGATGGAAGTTCAGGAAGCAACTGGCGCGCCAGTGACGTGGACGGCGGAAATCCTGGAGATCCGGATGTCGATCCAAACACACCGGGAATCGTCGTGAATGAGGCATTGGTCCATGTCGACCCCTTAGTAGATGAGGAAATCGAACTATACAACCCAACTGGCTCGCCCGTGGACATCAGCGGATGGTTCCTGTCCGATGATCGTAAACTTCCTTTCAAGGCGAAAATTCCCGACGACACAATAATTCAGCCACTCGGTTATTACGTCATAGACGAAAACGAGTTCAGCGCACTACCAGGCACGATCAACGGCGGCACACCGCTACCCGGATTCCTGATGAGTTCGCACGGCGAAGATGTATTCCTATTCGCGAACGACGGGGCCGATAATCTAACCGGTTATGCCCATGGCTGGGGCTTCGGAGGTTCAGAAAACGGCGTCTCCTTCGGACGAGAAATAACCTCGGACGGTCGCGAACATTTTGTCGCACAGCTCTCCACTACTTTTGGCGGAGTCAATGCCGGTCCGGCAATCGGGCCACTGGTCATCAGCAAAGTACACTATCATCCCCTTTCAAACGGCGTAGAATTCGTCGAAATCACCAACACCTCCGGTGGCACCGTCAATCTCTACGACGATGCCGGCGGCGGTGACCCCAGCAACACCTACAAAGTCTCCGGCATCGGCTTCAAATTCCCCCTCGCACAGAGTA
>JAYGCN010000158.1:0-2570 GCA_046583315.1 Candidatus Hydrogenedentota bacterium | reverse complement strand
TGACGGTGAAAGCTCAGTCTTTCCGCATGTCGTGGTGCATGGATTGTCACAAAGATCCCGCCCAGTACATTCGCCCGAAAGACCAAGTGTTTAATATGGCCTGGGAACCGGGTAGTGCCGATGCCAAGTCCACCCTTGAAGCATTGAAATTTGCGAGCCAGCGTGAGCTGGGCGAACATTTGATTGAGGAATACAACGTAGAGGTAGAGCAGATGACCAACTGTTCGATTTGCCATCGATGACAACAGAAAACAAAACGACGTACGCAGCCGACGATCTTGACGCGATTCGCAACCAGCTTGCTGAGACCTCTTCAGGTCCTGAGTATTGGCGCAGTCTGGAAGAAGTAGCGCAGACGGATACGTTCAAGAGTTATATTTCCAACGAATTTCACATGGACGCGGATTCCGGCCAAGCGCTGGGTTCGGTGTCCCGTCGTAACTTCCTGCAGGTGATGGGCGCGTCTCTGGCTCTGGCCGGGGTTACCGCTGGCTGTTCTCGCCAGCCGATTGAAACGATTCATCCCTACGTGAGGCAGCCGGAAGAATTTATTCCTGGCAAACCTACTTACTTTGCGTCCACCCACGTAAACGGTGGTTACGCCAACGGCGTATTGATTGAAAGCCACATGGGGCGCCCCACGAAAGTGGAAGGCCTTCCCTCGCATCCTGCATCTCTGGGACGCACGAGCGCGCAGACCCAGGCTTCAATTCTGGACATGTACGATCCCGATCGCACGAAAACGGTTGAGCACAACGGTGGTGCGGCGGCGTGGGATGATTTTGTAACGATGGCCAAGTCTAAACTGGACGATGCGCGCCCGAGCGGCGGCGCAGGCATTCGGCTGTTGACCGGTTCGATAACTTCTCCGTTGGAAGCAGCCAAAATTGAGCAGTTTCTTGCTGCAAACCCCAGAGCACAATGGCACCAGTACGAAGCCTTCGGTCGTGACAACGAACGCGAAGGGGCGAAACTGGCCTTCGATCAATATCTCGATACCATTTTGCATTTCGATGATGCCGATATCGTTGTTGCCCTGGACTCAGACGTGTTTGAGCAGGGCCCGGCGCAGGTTCGTTATGCCGCAGATTATGCCAAGCGTCGCAATGTCGAAGACTTTGATGAGCCCTTCGATGGTGGACACGGCGAAGGTCACGGCGAAGAGGCTGCTGAGTCCCACGGCGACGACCATGAAGAAGCGGCCGAGTCTCATGAAGAAAAGCCCGAATTTCACGCGAAGTCGAGCCGGACGTATGCCTTTGAAAGTTCTCCTACGTTACTCGGCGCGATGGCCGATCACCGATTCCCGGTTCGTCCGAGCCAGATTGAAGATATTGCTCGTGTGTTGGCCGACAAACTCGGAGTAAACGATGCTTTGCCATCTGGCACAGCTGAAATTCCCGATAAAGAAATCGCCCGCATTGATGCCATTGTTAAAGATCTTCAGTCCAAAAAAGGCCGCTCGATTATTACGGTCGGATCCACGCAGCCCGCAGCCGTACATGCGCTTGCACATGCGATGAACGCTCAACTGAACAACACCGGTGCGACGGTCGACTATATTGAGCCGGTTGAAGCAGGCGCAACGAATCAGCTTGCCTCCCTTAAAGCACTCCGGGATGACATGGACGCGGGCAATGTTTCGCTGCTCATGATTTCGGGCGATGTGAATCCCGTTTACAGTGCTCCGGCGGACTTCGAGTTTGCCGCGGCGATGGATAAGGTCGAAACGCGCGTCCGTCATGGTCGCTACGTGGACGAGACCGCTCAACTGTGTCAGTGGCAATTGCCTGAACTTCACTATCTCGAAACTTGGGGCGATGCCCGCGCCTTCGATGGATCGGTATCCCTGATTCAACCGCTGATTGCGCCATTGTATCGTGGTAAGTCGCGCGTCGAATTGCTTTCCGCGTTGACCGACGAACTGGAATTGACATCCCATGAACAACTCCAAGCGCAATACAAAGCGCAGTGGGGTCTCGAAGAAAACGACAAGGCTTTCGACATCAAATGGCGCACGGCTCTGGCCAGCGGCATGATTGATCGTTCCGCGTCCAGCACGGTAAATGCTCGCCTTAGCGGAAATGGTTTTGGAGCGTACGCAGGTGCTTCCACTTTGGCCGAAATGGCTGTAGAAGTCATTTTCCTGGCCGATCCTTCGGTTGGTGACGGTTCCTTCTCCAATAACGCCTGGATGCAGGAAGTGCCGAATCCTCTTACGAAACTTACGTGGGATAATGCGGTACTTGTCGGTTACTCCACGGCGAAAAAACACAAACTCAAAAACGAGCAGGAAGTTGAGATTACCGTCGGCGGTCGCACGATTAAGGGTGCCGTCTGGATTCAACCCGGACACGCATCTGACACGATTACGCTTCACGGCGGATACGGTCGCACCTCGATGGGTAAGGTCTGTGAAGTCTCCGAAGGCTACCTCGGCTTCGATGCCTACAGCGTTCGCAGTTCCGACCACACCTTTGCGAGTCACGGCTCGGTTAAGCCGCTCAATTCGGTTTACAAACTTGCCCGCACCGAAGAACACTACAACATGGAAGGCCGCGGACTGGTTC
>JAYGCN010000118.1:0-6159 GCA_046583315.1 Candidatus Hydrogenedentota bacterium | reverse complement strand
GGCGCGGTGATATGCACGGTGATGGATGTTATTGATACCGGTGCGGAGGGATACGATTTCATCAAGGTGGACAGCGGCATGACCGAAGTGCTGCGTCCGAGTCACTATGGCGCGCAACAGCCGATGACGTTGCTGAAGCAGGACGGACGTATTCTCGAAGCGGACACGGATTATGTTGTTGCAGGGCATTGCTGCGAGAGCGGGGATATTCTGACACCGACACCGGGTGATCCGGAGGGGCTTGAGCCACGATGTTTTCCGAAAGCGGACATCGGCGACCTGCTGATAATTAGCGGGGCGGGTGCGTATTGCGCGGGCATGGCGTCGAAGAATTACAATTCATTTCCCGAGGCCGCCGAAGTGATGATTCTCTCGGATGGCACGGCGAAACTGATTCGGAAACGGCAGAGTCTGGATCAAGTGATCGCAAACGAGATCGGATTATAGTCGTCTCTTGTGTTCGTCGGGCAGGGTCAGCTCAAAGAGTGCTATACCGATTCCGAACATGACCATTGCACCCATGAACCAGGTAATCGGGATGCCGGTTTCTTCGATATTCTGATCGATGATGTAGGTATTCACGAATTCCGGCACGGTTCCCGTTTCGAGCAGTATGGCCAATCCGTTCAGAATGAAATGGCCAATCATCGGAAGGAAGATCGATCCCGATCGCACGACGAAGTAGGTAAAGAGCACCCCGGACAGGCCCGTCAACACGACGCGGTAGATGCTGAGGTGAAAGAGTCCGAAGAGCAGGCCGACGATCAGGATAGTGGCCCAGGCCGGCATGACGCGCCGGAATCCGGAGGTGATGACGCCACGGAAGAGCACCTCCTCGCAGATGGCGGGGCTCACAGCGATGATCAGCAGGAGCATAGCCACGTTGAGATTGCTTCCTTCGAAAAGTTGTCCCATGGCATCTTTGAATTCTTCGGGGATGGGGAGAATTTTGTTGTGGTATACGCCGAGTTGAATGACGATGAGGACCCAGGGCACGACTGTGATGATGACGGCAAGCACGGAGAGAGGGGCTGGCGCGCGCAGGTTCAGTGCCGTGCGCAGATCGACTTTGATGTAGCGCAAAATGAGCACGACGGGGAGCAGGATGAGCAGGTATTGCGTGATGACGAGGCCTGTGTGGATGTCTTTTGCTTGTGTGTAGCTGCCGATGTAGAAAATGAGCAGCATGACGATGGCGAAGATTCCGAGTGAGGTTCCGGCGGTCGGATAGAGAGCAGGGGTGAACGCCTTTCGGTTCAGGGTGAGGGGTATGCCCTTGTCTTCGGAGAGGATGACCTCTTCGCGTTGGAACATCCATGTCGCGATGACCAGTGCGAAGGCGGCGTATACGCAAGTGCATATAAATACCGTGAAGAAGTATTGGATTTCGGTTTTCCCCATTATGAGGTCGCGAAAGATGAGACAGATATTCGTGATGGGGATGAATTGATTGGTGGCGTTGAGTTCGATTCCGGGGAACGAGACGGCGGTGGCGGGCAGCATGAGGAAGATGAATATCGGGGAGACGTAGTTCTGGGCCTCTTTGAAACTGCGCGCGAGCACGGCGGCGGACATCATGATGGCGGAGATGAAAAAGGCGAGGGGGATGATAATTATGGCGATGCCTACTATCGTAAGGGGTGAAATGGAGATGAAACTTTCTCCTTCAGCGAATATCTCCCGGGACTGAAGGAGTTGGCTGAATTGAAAATAGAAGGTGAGGCCGAGACTGGCGAGATTGAGGAATCCGGTGAGCATGGACAGGGTAAATACGGCGAGAAACTTCCCGATCACGATTTCGAGCTTGGAGGCGGGGGTGGACAGCAGGGTCTCGAAGGTGCCGCGTTCTTTTTCGCCCGCAGTGAGGTCCATGGCGGGGTAGAACGCCCCCAGGCCGAGCATAACGACCATGATTAGAGGCAGAATGGTTCCCAATATGGTACCGCTGGCTTTGGATGCGGTGGCGACATTTTCACGCTCGATGCTGATGGGGGTTGCGAACCCTTCCGGGAGCGCCTGCTCGGCAATACGTTCACTGAGCAACTCTTCGTTCAATTCACTCAGCGCGTCGTCAATACGATCTTCAGCTTCGCGTGAGGGAGGTTCGGTGCGATCATAGAATACCGAGACCCCTGCGGATTCGTTGCTGGCGAGGTTGGTATCGAAATTTTCGTCCAGCTCTACAATGGCATCAATATCGCCCGCTTCGAGTACCGCGTGGGCGTCGTCAATGTCGTCCAGGATTTCCAGTTGATCGGTTTCGGAAAGGCGCAAACGAATGGGTGAATCTTCGGGAGCGAAAACGGCAATCTTCGAGACGGTATCTTCCATCTTTGACTGGTGGAGTATCGCCATTTGGATTGAAATGATAAAAATGGCGGGGTAGAGGATGATCGGCAGACCGATCATGGTGATCATGGTGCGTTTGTCGCGGAAGGTGTCGAGTAATTCCTTGTAGAAGATGGTTTTTGCGATCCGGAAATTCATGCCTTGGGCACCTCTTCCGAGTCGACCATGGCAAGAAACGCGGCTTGCAGATTATCGGTTCCCGTTTGTGCACAGATGGCTTCTTTGGTGTCGGTCATCAGGAGTTGGCCGCGATGCATGAGCGCGATTCGGTCGCAGAGGAGTTCGGCCTCGGTCATGTAATGGGTTGAGAAAATTATCGAGTGGCCACGCTCGCTCGCGGATTGAATGAATTCCATGATGGTACGCGCGGTCATAATGTCGAGCCCGAGAGTGGGTTCATCGAGGATGAGTAGCTTCGGATCGTGTAGGATAACGCGGGCGATCGAGGCTTTCTGTGTCTGTCCAGTGGAAAGCGTTTCGCAGCGTTGGTCGAGGATCTCGTTCATGTCCAACAAGGCCGCGATTTCGTCGGTGCGTAACGCAATGGAATCGTCCGACATTCCATAGAGGCGTCCGAAATAGCGCAAGGTCTCGCGCACGGTGAGTCGTCCGTAGAGTTTAGTGTTGCCAGAGAGGAAACCGATGTGCTTGCGCGTTTCCTCCGGGTGATCGAGTGTGGATTTACCGTCGAGCAGACATTCTCCGGCGGTGGGGGCGATGAGGGTGCCGAGGATTCGCAGGAACGTTGTTTTTCCTGCGCCATTAGGACCAAGCAATCCCAGAATTTCGCCTTCGTCGAGGGTCAGCGAGACATCTCGGACCGCTTCGACGGTTTTACCTTTACCGACGAAAAAGGTCTTTTCTATGTGATGAGCTTCTACAAGGGCCATGCAGGATTCCTGGGAGATTGTTTAAGTCAAAAGGAAATGGTTAGTGGCCGACATATTCGTTGATGCCGAGACTGCGGATGTTGAATTGCTCGTCTTCAGTGCGTCGTTGGATGACTACGTTTCCCTTCCAGAAATTATTCTCAGGAATGTTGATAAAAAAATCATGCCAGAGTAACGAGGAGCCACGAAGCGGCTGGAGGCCAGGGCCGAGTTTCATGGTGCCGATGAAACCGGTGACGTAGCGGCCTTTCGGGAAGGTCAGTTCGAACTCTGCGCTGTCGTCGATCATGCGCATCTTGTTTTCATCCCAGAGCTCACCGATTTTGCGGGTGACTTTACCGATTCGTCTTTGTTGCTTGCCTCGGGTGAACTCGGGAGCCATAACGGAGGGTTTGGGCTCCGGCTTTAGCGTTGATTTCAGCCGGTCTAGTTCCTGGCGCAGAGCTTCATTCGAATCGACCAGTCCGGCTTGCTCAACAAGGATGCCGGGCAGACCCACGCGGATGAATTGTGACATGTCCTCGACGCAGGTAAAGGTGATTTCCCCGATGGTACCGCCGTAATTGACGGTAAACGGGAATATGGTGCCGTTATCGCTCATAGTAACTGTTTACAACCTCCTCATTTTTAGCCTATCGCTCCTACGCAAATGGTGCCCCGAGCGGGAATCGAACCCACATCTAATCCTTAGGAGGGATGTATTCTATCCATTGAACTATCAGGGCTTTAGGGACTTCCCACGTTCATAAAGGATACGCGAGAATCGCATTTATAGTCAAACTGAGAAATCGTTTCATAATGAGGCAACACGTCGCTGTTTAGTACAATTCAGGGGCTTGTATGAGTTCTAAGCCCTTTAATTGCACCGATCTAGAGTTGGCATTGGAGTTGCATTAGGTTTCCTGGAGTTTACAAAGGAGACTGCAATGAATTTTGACAAATTTACCATAAAAACACAGGAAGTTTTGTCCGTAGCGCTCGATACTGCGCGGACGCGGAACCACGCAGAAGTGGGGCCGCTACATTTGCTTTGGGCGATGCTTGGGCAGGAACAGGGCGCGGTCGTATCGGTGCTGCAACGTATTGGTGTACCGTTGGCGCAGCTTGCCAGTGATGTGGATCAGAAACTTGGTACACTGCCGAAGGTTTCTGGAGATGGTGTATCGAACGCGTCGCTGAGTCGTCAGGCACACGGATTGTTGGATAGTGCATGGAAGGTTGCAACGAGTATGGCCGATGAATATCTGAGCACCGAACATTTGTTGCTCGCGATGCTGGAGGAGAAAGGCGATGCAGCTGACCTCCTAGATGCACAGGGTGTGACTCGGGATCGTACGCTTGAGGCGTTGCAGGATGTGCGCGGTGGTCAGCGCGTGACGGATCCGAATGCGGAGGATCAGTACGACGCGCTCACAAAATATACACGTGATTTGACCCAGCTTGCGCGTGCGGGGAAACTGGACCCGGTAATCGGACGTGATGAAGAAATTCGACGTGTGATTCAGGTGCTGTCTCGTCGCACGAAAAATAACCCTGTGCTGATCGGAGAACCGGGTGTTGGTAAGACGGCTGTGGTCGAAGGCCTCGCGCAACGTGTCGTGGCTGGCGATGTGCCTGACAATTTGAAGAGCAAACGGGTCGTCACGTTGGATTTGGGCGCGCTGTTGGCGGGTGCCAAGTATCGAGGCGAGTTTGAAGAGCGCATGAAAGCGGTGTTGCGTGAAGTGGAAGAGGGCTCTGCGGATATAGTTTTATTCATCGATGAATTGCACACGATTGTGGGTGCCGGTGCGGCTGAAGGCGCGATGGATGCGTCGAATATGCTGAAACCGGCGTTGGCGCGTGGTGAGTTGCATTGCATTGGCGCGACGACGTTGAATGAATACAAGAAACACATTGAAAAGGATGCGGCCCTGGAGCGTCGGTTCCAGCCGGTATTGGTTGGTGAGCCGAACGTGGAAGATACCATCACGATTCTGCGCGGCTTGAAGGAACGCTACGAAGTCCATCACGGTATCCGGATTGAAGACGAAGCGTTGGTGGCCGCGGCGGAGTTGAGCAATCGGTATATTTCCGACCGCTTCTTGCCGGATAAAGCAATTGACCTGATGGATGAAGCGTCTTCGCGTATTCGCATCGAGGTGGAGAGTATGCCTTACGAAATCGATGTGTTGGAGCGGCGTCTGCAGCAATTGGAGATTGAACATCTCGCATTGAAGAAGGAGCGCGGCAAGGCCAGTAAGGAGATACGTATGGGTATCGAGAAAGAGCAGGCCGAGATTCGCGAGGAATTAAGTGGTATGAAATCGCAATGGCAGGCCGAGAAGGATGCAGTTGAATCGATTCGTAGTGCCAACGAAGCCATCGAAGAAGCGAGACGACAGGAAGAAATCGCTGAGCGCGCGGGTGAGCTGGACAAAGTCGCGGAAATTCGTTACGGACAGCTCGCTGAATTACAAAAAGAATTAGAAAAAAGTGAGGTGCGCCTAGCAGAAGTTCAAGAAAAAGGCAGCTACATTCGGGAGGAAGTCACGCAGGAAGATATCGCGAAGGTGGTTTCGACCTGGACCGGGATTCCCGTAGACAAGATGATGGAAGGGGAATCGGAACGGCTACTGCATCTCGAGGACGTGCTGTCGAAGAGCGTCGTTGGACAGGATCGCGGCGTGCAGGTGGTATCGGATGCCGTACGACGTGCGCGGGCGGGCTTGAACGATCCGGATCAGCCTATAGGTTCGTTCATCTTCCTTGGACCGACGGGTGTTGGTAAAACAGAACTGGCACGGACGCTTGCCAATCAGCTCTTTGATGATGAGAAGGCGATGGTGCGGATCGATATGAGCGAGTACATGGAGAAACATGCGGTCGCTCGACTGATTGGTGCTCCTCCGGGTTATGTTGGCTACGAAGAAGGTGGCCA
>JAYGCN010000106.1:0-4634 GCA_046583315.1 Candidatus Hydrogenedentota bacterium | reverse complement strand
TCGACGGAAGAAGCACGCGAAATTGTCGATCAGGCTCGTGCCGATGCGCGAAACTTTCAGCAGGATGCGGAATCGAAATTGAACGATGACATGGCGAAGATTCGTCGTGACAAAGATGCCGCTCGTGAAGCGCAATTGCAGGCGACGGTTTCGGCGGCGGACGAGCGACTCGCCGGAGTGCGCACACAGGCCGCAAGTCAGGTGGACGCCATGGCGCAAGAAGTGCTGTCCTTGTTTTTACCAAAAGGTGGGAAATAATCGATGATCGCTTCAATGTCACGCGTGGAACTCGTTTGTCTGCGTTCGATTCGCGCCGAGTTGGTGCGCACGTTACAGGAGCAAGGGCTACTGCATCTCGACGAAGTGTCGCTTGAGCTTGAAGAGGCACCCGAATTTTTAAGTCGTTTGGCACTGGAAGGTGATGAGCAGAAACTGTTGGCTTCCACCGAAGACGCTGATCGGCAACTGGCCGAAGTAGCACCGCTGCTTACGATACAGCCGAGCGCGTTTGATGTGCAAGCCTCCACAGGCAAGCTGAGCGGCGTTGAGCAAGACGCCCTATTTTCCTCCATTCGTACCTGGGCCGAGTCGCTGCGCGAAACGACGCGTAAACGGCTCGCCACGCAAGATACGCTCGATGTGTTGCGCAATTATCAGACGGTGCTTGAGCAGGTTGCTCCATCATTGGGCGCTGACGTGAAATTGGGAAAAGGAACGCGCGCGCTGGTGTTGTCCGGCGATGTAACGCGCGCCGCGACCAGAATTGATGAGCGACTCGAGACGGAATTCGGAACCACGTACACCTTCTACCAAAACAAAACCAGTAGCAAGCAACTCGTCGGGTTGCTGACCTTCCCGGAAGATCAAGCGGATACCGTCAGCAAGATATTGAATCAGGAAGGTGTCGCGCCGATGGATATGTCGAGCGACGACTACTCCGATTTGACCGCGCGCGAAGTGCTGGAAAAAATTAAAACCACCATCGAGAATGAGCAGACCGAACTGGGCAATCTTGAAGGGGAAGCCAATACGACTTCCAATCAAGTGGGTGCAGAAGTGCTTGCGGCCCGCAGCATCGTCGGGGACGCGCTGGCGCGATTGCGCGCGACGGGTCAATTTGCGGAAAGCAAGATGATCGCCGTTATCCAGGGCTGGACGCCAAGCGATGAGTTTGCTGCGTTGAAAGCGTCCGTCGAAAAAGACTTTCCCGGCCAGGTGGATGTGAATACCGTGGAGTTGGGCGATACGCACCATGTTGCGGTACCCACGCAGCTACGCAATCATGCTCTTGTCAAACCCTTTGAAGTCGTGATGAGCATTTTCAGACCACCCTCCTATGGCACGATCGACCCTACTGCGATGGTCGCTGTCGCCTTTATCTTTTTCTACGGTTTTATTCTGGGCGATGTGGTGTATGGTCTGGCTGTGATAGGCCTCGCGAAGTTTCTGGGACGAAAACTGGGTCACATTCCGGCGGTACGGGACGTCGTAAAAATCGGGACGTACATGGGTATATCAGGAGCCATTTTCGGTGTATTGTACGGCGAATATTGCGGCGATTTCATGGAGCGATTGTGGCCGACGCTATTCGGTGGCGAATTCCATTTGTACGTGTTCCACCGGGCGAAACATCCTGAAGTGTTATTGATTTGGGCCATCTACATCGGCATTGTTCACGTGCTCGCCGGACTCGTGCTAGGCGTGAAGGAAGATTTCCGTCACGGTCACAAAATCCACGCCTTGGAAAAACTCGGCATGTTGCTGAGCGTACTTGCACTCGTTATCCAGTCCTTTGCCTACTTCGACAAAGGCCCCTTTGGTTCCTCCTTCTTTACCATCGTGAGCGTTGCGTTCTTTTTGTTAGGCGCCGCACTGATTTTCTACGCGATGCGGTGGATGGGGTTCATCGGCCTCATCGAAATCATGTCCCTAGGCGGAAATATGCTCTCCTATGCTCGTCTTATGGCGCTCGGCGTCGCCTCGTTTGTTATTGCCGACATCGCCAACACGCTTCCCGAAATGATGGGATATTTGATAGGTATTCCGATGGCCTTCGCGGTTCACGTGTTAAATATTGGAATTGGAATTGCTAGCCCAACGATTCATTCGTTGCGTCTAAATTTTGTAGAATTTTTACCGAAGTTCTATTCACCTGAAGGCACGGGATTCACCCCCTTCAAAAAGGAGACAGTATCGTGAAAATAAGTTTGGTTGCAAAAATTGCACTGATGGCAATGGTCACCATGGTAGCGCTGTTCACCATCGCGCCGGTTACTTTTGCACAAGATGATCATGCCGAGGAAGCTGTCGCAGCAGACGATGGTGATAGCGGTATCGGTGGTGGCTTGATGGCTATCGGCGCCGGGCTCGCTGTAGGACTTGCTGGTTTGGGTACCGGAACCGCGCAAGCCGGTGTTGGTGCCGGTGGTACAGGCGCCATTGCTGAGAAACCTGAGGCCTTAGTCAACGTGCTGATTTTGTTCGCTATCCCGGAGACTATCGTAATCCTTGGTTTCGTGATCGCGTTCATGCTCTACGGCAGCATCTAACCATTCAGTTTCTTAAACTAGGAGTGCTCAAATGGGCTCTGCCTTATTAGAGACCATGACCGCCCAGGTCACGGAAGAATGCGATGGAAACCGTGCTGCGGCGCAGCGCGAAGCGGACGCTATCAAGGTCGATGCCGAAAGCGCCAGTGCCGCGCAGCGGGCTTCCGTGCAAGCGACGACCGATGCTGAAATGGATCGCCTGGATGAACGGTGGCGTCAAATGGCGCATGCCGAGTCTTCGCGTGCGGAATTGACAGTGAAGAGTGATGCAGTCAACGCAGTGATGCGAAAAGTTGACGCAGAAATTCGGCGAATCGTCGTGAGCGACGGTTTTCCAGCCCTGCTCGACGCGCTGTTGACCACCTTGTCCTCGGAGATTCAGGGCGATGTGGTTTTGCTCGGGCCGGAAAGTCATGTCGATCATATTCAATCATGGCTGTCCAGCAATGGACACAATGGCATTGCGGTGCAAGGCTCCGCCGAATTGTGGGATGGCGTGGCGTTACAGGATCCGCCTCAGACCTATCGTATTTCGAATACCTTGACGGGACGATACGCTCGCGTGGAGCAAGACGTACGACGGGTGTGTATGGTGAATTTGTTCGGCGGCAATGCCGCGAAAGGAGTATAGCGATATGGCCAACGCACTAAATTTTGCAGCCTATATCAATGCTCGCGTTCGCGCCATGAAAAGCAATCTGATGGATTCGGGCGAACTGGACGCGTTGCTCGATTGCTCCGGCCCAGATGCGATGGCGGATATGCTGTTAATCTCGACCTATGAAACAGAAGTCGCTGAAGCGATGGCTCGGTATCAGGGTGCCGACGCCGTGGAAGACGGCGTTACCCGAAATCTGATCAATACCTTCAGTAAGTTGCGCAGGATATGCAAAGGCGATCTGGAACAACTCGTCGGAATTTTTATCAGTCGCTGGGATCTCGCTGGTGTGAAATCGTTGTTGCGCAATCGTCATCACGGCCTCGACGCGGAGACCGGTGAATCCTCGCTGTTACCCTGTCCTTCGTTGTCCCCGCCGTTGATGAATAACCTTGCGTCGCAGGATTCTGTTGAGACCTTGGTGCGTGCATTGGTGGCTTGGAATTCCGCGTTGTGCCGACCCTTGGAAGAAAAACTGGCAGAGTACCAGGATTCGCGCAATCTGCGCGTTCTCGAAGATGCGCTCGATCAAGGTTATTTCGTATCCAATGTTCGACGGCTCGAGAGCCAAAATTCGAACGACGCGAAGTTCCTGCGCGGCCTGCTTCGAATGGAAATTGATCGCATTAATATTCGCCGGCTATTTGAGCCGCGCGCGGCTGGATTTGAAGCCGAAGACGTTCTGAGCGAGCTGTTGCCCAAAGGTACGCTGTCCGATGATATGCTGCGTAATATCGCTACTGCGGGAACTCCCGAACGCGCTGTCGAGGCCTTGGGCATGACGGCCTATGGTGAATTAGGCGATGCATTGGCGGTCTACGCGCAAACCGGTCAATTCTCACGACTGGAACGAGCTTTCGAATCGGCCATCCTCGATAAATTACGTAGCGCTTCGCAACAGAACGCGCTGAGTATCGCGGTGCTGATGCGTTACGCTTGGCTCAAACACAATGAAGTAATGAACATTCGTATGATTGCTCGTGGCGCGGCCGTTCATCTGCCGAAGTCACGCATCCAGGAGGAAGTGATCTATGTCTAAAGTAATCGCATTGGCCACGGACAATACGGCGCTGAATTTAATGCTGACCGGAGTCACTGTTGAAGAACCGGCGGATGTCAAACAAGCCGAATCACGCCTCGACGAACTGCTGCAAGGCGGCGTCGACGTGTTAATTATAGAAGAGAAATTGCGGGACGCATTTGGAATCCGCATGCACGAACGTCTGGCGAATCACGCAGGCGATCCCTTAATTGTATATTGCCCGGCATTTGATGAAGAAGACTCAGACGTAGATGCGTACTTGTCGTCCATCATCAAACCCGCTGTAGGCTTTGAAATCCGGTTAGCGTAACCGAGACCAAACTCTGAGACAAGATTGGAGTACGAAAAAATGCCTGGAATAACTGGTAAACTGGTGAGAATTTCC
>JAYGCN010000070.1:0-6754 GCA_046583315.1 Candidatus Hydrogenedentota bacterium | reverse complement strand
GGCCGCATGAGGTGATTGTGGTGGACGATGGTTCAACTGACGACCCGGCGTTGACTTTGGCGCCGTATGTGGATGCGGGACAAATTCAGCTGTTGCATCAGGAGAACGCGGGTGTATCTGCGGCCCGAAATTTGGGGATCGAGGCAGCCACAGGCGATTATATTGCATTTCTGGACGCGGATGATGAGTGGGTTGATGGGTTCCTGGCACGTATGGTCGATCTCATAGAGGCCTTTCCTGATTGCGCTGTGTTTGCGTCGTCCTATGTGATGGTGGACGTTAATGGAGGCGAACGGGTACCCTTGATGCGCAAATTCCCGTCTGAAAAACGAGATTTCAGGTTCACCAATTACTTCGAAGCGGCTGCGGTTTCTACACCGCCGCTATGGACTGGTGCGGTCGTGGTAGATAAGCAGGCGATCGACGCGATCGGACGCTTTCAGGTCGGCCTGCACTCAGGCGAAGATTTACAAGCGTGGGCGAAATTGTTCGCGAGGTATGATATTGCTTATACGCGCGATGCGTTGAGCGCATACCGACAGACATCATTCTCTTGGTTACATTTTGAGCGCGGCGTGGACGAGCGCAACGCTGTCGATGAGACACTCGTCGGGATTCAACATGACCCCGATGTTTCAGCAGAAAAAAAGAAGGGGCTAAGTCGCTACCGGGCGCTCTGGTTCAAGATTCGCGCGTCGCAATATATTCGCAACAACGACAAGAAAAAAGCACTGAAGAGTATCGGTGCTTCGTTGCGTCTCAATCCGTTAAACTGGAAAGTCTACGCCTATATCCCGTTTGCACTATTACCGAATGGCTTACGAAATCGAATCACACGAATTGCAGAGTCCCGAATGGATTCCAGCGAGGGTCGAATTTAGTTTCGAGGAAAAATGACGAAAGAATTGATGACCATAGTGGGACCCGGCGATGCGTTGCCCGATGAAGGGCGCGCGGTTTTGCTCGTGGATGATCAGATCTATCCTGCGCGCGACTTTGAGAAGGTTGCGGAATCCATCACACTGGGATCAGGTGTTGAAGAAGTTGAAGGCGGGTACCGATTGACCAAGTCCTGCGCGGATCGCGTTATGGGTTTTGAAAAACTTGCTGGACACGTTATGTTTTTTGCATCAGACGACACCCATGTGAATACCTTCCTTCGCATCGCGCCGTATTGCGCGCAGCACACCATGGTCGTACACGGAACCATTGATTTCGGAGCGCGTGCAGCACTCAAGAAAAACGGTCAGGTTTACGAAGTGCACGGACGAAATATGAAGGCCTTTCAGACCGCGAACATTGCCTTGATCGGTAACGACAATGGTAAGGAAGAGCATGTATTTATTCATCATTGTCATCGTTTCGGGATTCCGGTGGTCAGTCTTCAGGAAGCGGTTAACATGGATTTTGAAGGCCCGCCGTACAGGATGCGCTGGGCGGATCGCAGCTTTCTTGGCGGGGTTCACGCGCTACGTTACCATGAACGAGTGCTCAGTGTGATCACCGGTAATCCGCGTTATGACGACATTTGCCCGGAACCCCTTCCGAACGATCCTTATGTGTTGATCAATTGCAACTTTACGTTTGGCGTTGCGCACGATTGGTCGCGCGCGTGGTTGGAACAAACCATTGAAGCAGCGAGGCGCGCCGATTTGGATTATCGCATCACTGTTCATCCGCGAGACGAAACCGATTTGACTGGCATCGAAAATGTACTGGATTCGAATGCCTTCGTCGTACATGAGCAAATCGCCGGATGTTACGTGTTGGTGTCGCGCGATAGTTCTGTTCCCTACGAAGCTCTGCTGATGAATCGTCATGCCCTGTATTACAATCCATTCGACGAACAAGAACGTTGTTTGAATGAAGATGACACCGGGTTAATTCACAAGGCCAATACCGTTGACGATTTGAGCACCACGTTGAAAAAATTGCGCGACGAACCTTTGCCTCAAGACCATCAAGGTGGACTTGCCGAAACCTTTCAAACCTACTTCACAGGGATTGATGGATCGAATGCCAAGCGTGTCGCGCGTGCGCTGCAAGTGATGCTTGATGGTGAATATTTCGGACGACCCGACGCGATGCGCGACGCTTACGCAATTACATGGACGCGCATGTTCACTCAAAATGTCCTGCGACCTAAATTGCGGCAGATTGGATGGGCCCGCGCGCTGTGGAAATTCATGAAGTACCGCGTCTTTCGTTTTCCCCACGAATAGTCCTTGGTCAAGAAAAGGATGTCGTGATAGCGTGTCAGCGTTTCTGGACATGGGTTGTCCAAGGATCGTATAATTAGGACATATTCATTCAAGGCATTAACTGATTTGGAGAATATCTGGTATACGGGTCAATTTAGCCTCAGATACCCCGAATTAATTGCACGAAAAAGTCTGTGATTAGCTTGATTACGGTTGGTAAATATGATATAAATTCGCCGAGTTTCTTGAGAACACCGATGGTTTTGGTCGCGAAGCGAGCCCTTCGGGCTGAATTTTAAGGCCTTTGGCGTAAATCAAGAAACTGGTCCACCATCTAGTACAATGCAGTGCTCGTACCATAAGAACTGGACAGGGGTAAACTCTTGACCTCCAACGATACCTGCTTGTAAGAGGCTCATCCGCAAACGAAAACTGCATATAGATTGCAATTTATGAAAGGGTAATTCCGTGGCACCAGTTTTTCCTCCCGGCGCAAATCAACTCGTGCGGTGGAGTATTGTGGGCGGTCCCGTTTTGGCACTGATAGTGGCCGGATTGGCATCTGCTCTGTATTATTCTCCCGTAGTCACGAATGTAAACATCGCCAAAGACCAGCCCATTCCCTTTAGTCATCAGCGCCATGTGTCGGGTAACGGGCTTGATTGCCGTTATTGCCACACGACGGTTGAAACCAGCAATTTCGCTGGAATCCCGCCGACTGAGACCTGCATGACCTGTCACTCTCAGATTTTGACTGATCAACCCATGTTTGCGCCGATTCTGGAAAGCTGGCAGACGGGTAAATCGATGGAGTGGACGCGTTTGAACGACCTGCCGGATTTTGTTTATTTTGACCACAGCATTCACATTAATCGTGGTATCGGCTGTAATCATTGCCATTCCAATGATGCTATTGGTATTGAGGAAATGCGGTTGACGGTGAAAGCTCAGTCTTTCCGCATGTCGTGGTGCATGGATTGCCACAAGGATCCCGCCCAGTACATTCGCCCCAGGGACGAAGTGTTCAATATGGCCTGGGAACCGGGTAGTGCCGATGCCAAGTCCACCCTTGAAGCATTGAAATTTGCAAGCCAGCGTGAGCTGGGCGAACATTTGATTGAGGAATACAACGTAGAGGTAGAGCAGATGACTAACTGCTCGATTTGCCATCGATGACAACAGAAAACAAAACGACTTACGCCGCCGACGATCTTGACGCGATTCGGAACCAGCTTGCTGAGACCTCCTCAGGCCCTGAGTATTGGCGCAGCCTGGAAGAAGTAGCGCAGACGGATACGTTCAAGAGTTATATTTCCAACGAATTTCACATGGATGCCGATTCCGGCCAAGCGCTGGGTTCGGTGTCCCGTCGTAATTTCCTGCAGGTGATGGGCGCGTCCCTGGCTTTGGCAGGGGTTACCGCCGGGTGTTCGCGTCAGCCGAATGAAACGATTCATCCCTACGTGAGGCAGCCGGAAGAATTTATTCCTGGAAAGCCGACTTATTTCGCTTCGACCCACGTCAATGGGGGGTATGCCAATGGTGTGTTGATCGAAAGCCACATGGGGCGTCCCACGAAAGTGGAAGGACTTCCCTTGCATCCGGCATCGCTAGGACGCACGAACGCACAGACCCAGGCCTCCATTCTGGACATGTATGATCCGGATCGCACGAAGACGGTTGAGCACAACGGTGGTGCGGCCGCGTGGGATGATTTCGTCGCGATGGCCAAGTCTAAACTGGACGATGCACGCCCGAACGGCGGCGCAGGCATTCGGCTGTTGACCGGCTCTATCACTTCTCCGCTCGAAGCGGCGAAGATTGATCAATTCCTCGAAGCGAACCCTGAAGTAATATGGCATCAGTACGAAGCCTTTGGTCGCGATAACGAACACGAAGGTGCGAAATTGGCCTTCGGTCAATATCTCGATACCATTTTGCATTTCGATAAAGCCGATATTGTTGTTGCGCTTGATTCTGATGTATTTGAGCAGGGCCCGGGGCAAGTACGTTATGCCGCCGATTATGCCAAGCGTCGTAATGACGAAGACTTTGATGAGCCCTTCGATGGCGGACACGGTGAAGGTCACGATGAAGAAGCCGCTGAGTCCCACGGCGACGGTCATGAAGAAGCGGCCGAGTCTCACGAAGAAAAGCCCGAATTTCACGCGAAGTCGAGCCGTACCTACGCTTTTGAAAGTTCTCCTACTCTTCTGGGTGCGATGGCGGATCATAGGTTCCCCTTGCGTCCGAGTCAGATTGAAGACGTCGCTCGCGCGATGGCTGACAAGCTCGGTGTGAACAATGCGTTGCCGTCGGGCGACGCTGGACTTTCCGAAACGGATCTGGCCCGCATCGATGCCATTGTCAAAGACCTCCAGTCCAAGAGGGGTCGATCGATTATCACGGTCGGTTCCACGCAGTCGGCAGCTGTACATGCGCTTGCCCATGCGATGAACGCTCAACTGAATAACGTCGGCACAACGGTAGATACCATTGAGCCGGTTGAAGCGGGCGTGACGAATCAGCTTGCCTCCCTTAAAGCACTCCGGGATGACATGGACGCGGGCAATGTTTCGCTGCTCATGATTTCGGGCGATGTGAATCCCGTCTATTCGGCTCCGGCTGACTTTGAGTTTGCCGCAGCAATGGATAAGGTTGAAACACGGGTACGCCATGCACGGTATGTGGATGAAACCTCGGTGCTGTGCCAATGGCAGGTGCCTGAACTTCACTACCTCGAAACGTGGGGCGATGCCCGCGCCTTTGACGGCACTGTATCACTGATTCAACCTTTGATTGCCCCGCTGTATCGCGGCAAAGCACGCATTGAACTTCTTTCCGCTCTCGTGGACGAATTGGAATTGACGGCGCACGAGCAACTTCAAGCCGAGTACAACGCGGCATGGGGTCTTGAAGAGAATGCGAAGGCATTTGACATTAAATGGCGCACTGCATTGGCGAGCGGCCTGATCGAGCGCAGCGCATCACGTGCTGCGAATCCCCGCCTTAGTGGCAATGGTTTTGGAAATTATGCAGGAGCTTCGGCTCCGGAGGACAACGGCTTCGAAGTTATTTTCATGGCCGATCCTTCTGTGGGTGACGGTAGCTTCTCGAATAACGCCTGGATGCAAGAAGTGCCGAATCCGCTGACGAAACTTACGTGGGATAACGCGGTGCTTGTCGGTTTTTCAACGGCCAGAAAACTCGGCCTGAAAAACGAGCAGGAAGTTGAGATTAATATTGGGGGTCGTAAGGTCAAGGGTCCTGTTTGGATTCAGCCCGGGCATGCACTGGACACGATTACGCTTCACGGCGGTTACGGTCGCACGAAAATGGGTAAGGTCTGTGAAGTATCCGAAGGCTACCTCGGCTTCGATGCGTACAGCGTTCGCGCGTCTGACCACAGCTTCACAAACTATGCCACGCTCAAGCCGCTCAATTCGATTTACAAGCTCGCTCGCACTGAAGAACACTACAACATGGAGGGCCGCGGACTGGTTCGCCATGTGACCGAAGAAACTTTCACGGCGAATCCTGGTTCCGTTGCGAACGGCGAACATCACGAGTATCACAATCCGAAGTACGAAGAAACGTTGATGAAACCGGATGAGAAGAACGCGTGGAATCACGAGGGCATAAATCGCCACGCGTGGGCCATGACCATTGATCTAAACCAGTGTACGGGTTGTAACGCGTGTATCGTGGCGTGTCAGTCAGAAAATATTATTCCGGTCGTCGGTAAAGATGAAGTTCGCCGCGGTCGTGAAATGCAGTGGATTCGTCTTGATCGTTATTACTATTCCGGTCGCGAACACGCGGTTGAATTTCTTGGCTTCAGTATTCTTGGGGATGATGAGTCCAATACCCTGGGTAAGAAGACCGAAGAAGCGCACGATTATGCGATGGACAATCCGACGACGTACTTCCAGCCGGTTCCTTGTATGCAGTGTGAAAATGCGTTGTGCGAAGTTGTCTGTCCGGTAGGCGCAACGATGCACAGCCGTGAAGGCCTGAATGATATGGTCTACAACCGCTGCATCGGAACTCGTTACTGCTCGAACAACTGTCCGTACAAAGTACGTCGCTTTAACTTCTTCAATTACACGCGCACTCCTCTGGGGTCACGTGGTGATCGTGGGCACAGTAACCAGGGTGTCTCGATGAAGTTTGTGCCGACCCACGTTCATCCAGAGAGTCTCAAGCCGATGCGTAACCCGGATGTGACGGTGCGTACCCGTGGTGTGATGGAAAAATGTACGTACTGCGTGCAGCGCATTAACAAGGCGCGTATCGATGCGAAGAAGAATGACAGCACTGCAGCCGATGGCACCGTGATCACCGCATGTCAGCAAGCCTGTCCCGCTGGCGCAATCACCTTCGGCAATATGCTCGACGAGTCCAGTAAAGTGGCGCGTAACCGTGCGAGCGCACGCAACTACGCCATTCTTGCTGATTTGAATACGAAGCCACGAACCACCTATCTGGCGAAAATCACGAATCCGAATCCGGAGATTAAAGCGTAAGTTATGGCTATTACGAACAGAGATCAT
>JAYGCN010000013.1:0-7444 GCA_046583315.1 Candidatus Hydrogenedentota bacterium | reverse complement strand
GCTTTGTACACATACTTAATCATGGAGAGACTCCATTGTGACATCGGCATGTGACGGTACTGTCGCGATCGTGCTCGGCCGACATCGGATTGTGTTGGTACGTCTGGACTCGAAAATTTACCTTTTACAATAACACGAACTGTGATTTTTCGCCATGAAAAAGGTTGATTCCAGGAGTACTAAATTCTATTAAATGCGGTATCTCTCCTATGGTATACGTGGCAACGAAATTGAATCGCAGGCTCAAGTGCTTTAACGCAAAGGAGCAAAGGCGTGAAGAGGCAAAGGAGGAAAGTGAAAACTGCTTCGTTCGACCGTGGATGATGGCGGAATTGGACATGCGCAAGGCCATTGCTCCTTTCCGTGTCATTTTCAGCGTGACCGGGAATCTTATCCTGGCCGCTCCCTATCCTGCCCCGACGTGACAGTACTCATCGCGAGGAGGTATGCCCCACACCTCAAAGCCGTCGGAGATCAAGCCATAGTCATGACGCCCTCGTCCTCGCCTCTCCCCACATATCCGCAACCACGTTGCACCCGCGCATAGGGAAACAATGGGTCAAAGGAATGTACAACTGCGACAACAACCCCAAAACACGCCCCACGAAACAATAGGTGTTTGGTTTTAGGGGGTTAACCGTGCTAGTTTTTGGAGTATTCGTACGCTAAATGGAGTGGTCATAAATGTCGATGTCCCAGTGGAGCGGGATATGTAGAAACGCGATTCAGTTTTTGACTAGTCACGCAAGGGTCCTCGAAACGTGTCGGATTCTAATTCTTCGTACGCCTAGCGAAGGAGTTAACAAAATCGCTGAACCAAGATCATAAACTCCCTTTATCTATAGGGACCGAATTTCTTGAATGACAATAGTGGCTCCGAACCTCGATATAGTATTCCGGAGCTACCACCGATCTGGTCTGCGGGTACTCGCTCAACGGATATCTTTGTAAGCTGCTCCGCACTATTCGCTAAATCAATAAGGCCATCTGAGTGGATATCGGGATCTGAAGGACTAAATGCCGAGAATTCGAGAAGTAAATCGGACATAGATCGAATATTTGTCCAACCACCATCCACGTTCTTAGACTGAGCTGAACTGATTACCGCACATATTTTGTAACTCTTGAAAAGCGAAAATAGTGCTGGGACAAATAGACGCTCCCGCGCAAGAAGTGGAAATTTAGCTTCAATGTGATCCAATCCGTCAACAATGACTATTTCTGCCCTTCCGGACTTCTTGGGCGTATTTGATTTTCCCTTCATGGAGCTACTATTTTTTATTCGAGGGCGATTAAGCGCAACAAAAATCCGATGAAAAAACTCGCCAGTCGAAACATTTCCAGGCCAATTATAGAGTATCTCCAGCGTGTCAGTTTCTTTTAGTGAAGCTCCAACAATTGTTTTTGATAGCTCTTGAGAGCACATATCTTCCTGTCAGACAATTGTAGAGAGTTTATCCTCCGTTTCTTTGATGTTGTCACGCAAGGAAATAATGAGAACGTTCTTATTGAAGTCAATTAGATGTTTCAGTGCAAAATAATACGCTAGATGGCTCTTCATGGCCCCCCTAGTGCCGACTAGACCGGTAATGGCACTGTGGGGAAATCCTTGGTGAGCCTTGTTGGTCGCGAGGATTTCATCTAATTCCGGCAAACCGGTTTCGTAAGCTACAGAGCTTGGACTTTCAATATCGGGTTCATTGCGCAGGGACTTAGACAAATGCCAATGTAGACTGGGGAATATGTACGAGGCGCCACGTTTCAAATAGGGGGTATTATCGGGACGAGCGAGTCCCTTCCCGTCATTAGCACCCGAAAGTATTTTGAATGTGTGTTTACCAAGCGCATGGGATTGTGTTCGAATCTTACTGATTTCAAAAGTTCGTTGATAATAATCCTCATGCCCGGTGGTCCCTCAAAGCGAAGTATCGCATCAGCCATGAATTGAGCTGATCCTGATTTCTCCGTCTGAGGGTAAGAGTCAAGAATCAAGATGAGAATTCGAAGACGGTCCTCCGGAGATTTCGTCAGTGTCGACACCAAGTCATCGAATTCGAGCGAGGATCCTCTATTTCTGATCGTTGTCCCCGAGGCCACATCGCTCGTTTCTCTGCAATATTCGAGCAATACATTGAGACTGTCAATTCCAAAATATCCGGTGTACTTCTCAACGTCCCCCCTTCGTCGGTCATTTCGAATTTATTGCACCACAACAGTTTGAGATGCTCCAGGTATTCATGGGGTCTTAGTTCCACGCCCTCATCTGCCACTAAGTTATCCCGTCCGCAAAGAAGGCAGCAACGGGTTTGTTCAGTATTTTTCCATTTTTCCCATGCAATATAAAACTGCTCGTCCCATCCAAAACTATTCGCAGATTCGACCAATCGACTAGTGGGGGTCTCCAGGGAATAGTAAACAGAAGTCCATTGGCTCTGTCCCTCATCTTGTGCGTTGCTCATGAGATTGATGTATAGCTCTAACGCAAATGTGGTTTTACCCGTTCCCGGAGCGCCTTCAAGGAGCATGATAAATGTTGACTCCGGATGCTCTATTCCATTTGGCCAGATCTCGTCGGGAATACTCAGTCCGCCGTTCAACATTAGGTCAAGCCAATACATATCATTACCATCTTTATCCTTTACGAATGGCAATTCACTCGGATTTTCCTCAGGCGATCTAAAAAGCTGGTTGACGGTATCGTACCGGCGACATGAATAATTTTAGCTTTTTCAATTTCGCTATCTCCTCAGTCGTTTTCAATACCCTTGATCAGGAGTATTTGATCATGCTTGTCCCGCTATGTTGCGTCCATAGACAAGTTATTATTGTGTCGTAGTACGGATGTATTGCAAGTGTCATGGGGGCGCGAAGTTCGAGAGTTAGTGGAAGCGGCGAGATCCCCGATTCGAACCGTCGGGGATGATAGGGTGTTGTGAGGAAGCCTGGAGGGGTTCAAGGTGTATAGCCGTGGGTGGAACCCACGGATCGGGGTGGGTTTTGGAAATGGGGCAACCCTGAGGGGATTGAAGGTGGAGAAGGGGTGTATTGGTGATCGGATTGGCGATGGTGTACTTCAACCCCTTCAGGGTTGTTGGCGATTCGAATATAGAACCCCGGGTTTTACCCGGGGCTATTCAACTTCGACCCCGTTGGGACATCTTCTCGCAATGACGGTACTGCCGGATGGTATATTTTGGGACGGCAATCAACGAAAAATCCCCGTCGTGATTTTTCGCGACGGGGATTTTTTTTGGTGCGGGGTGGGGGTATTGCGGGGGGTTAACTTTTGAATGCGGTGATGAGGCCTTCGATGGATTGTTTGGCGTCGCCGAAGAGCATGCGGGTGTTGTCGTTGAAGAAGAGGGGGTTTTCGACGCCTGCGAATCCGGCGCGCATGGAACGTTTGAGCACGAAGACGGTGTTGGCGTAGTCGACGTTGATGATGGGCATGCCGTAGATGGGGCTACCTTCGTCGGTGCGGGCGGCGGGGTTCACTACGTCGTTGGCGCCGATGACGATGGCGACGTCGACGTTTTCGATGACGGGGTTGATGTCGTCCATCTCGAAGAGTTGTTCGTAGGGCACGTTGGCTTCGGCGAGCAGCACGTTCATGTGTCCGGGCATGCGTCCGGCTACGGGGTGTACGGCGTATTTGACTTCGCAGCCGTTTTCTTCGAGGATGTCGCCGAGTTCGCGTACGGCGTGTTGTGCCTGGGCGACGGCCATGCCGTATCCGGGTACGAATACGACGGAGCTGGCGGCTTCGAGCACGTAGTAGGCGTCTTCGGCGGTGATGGGTTTGGCTTCGCCTTGTACGGCGGTGGATGAGCTGGAGGTGGTGGCGCCGCTGCCGAATCCGCTGAAGAGTACGTTGGCGAGGGAGCGGTTCATGGCTTTACACATGATGGAGGTGAGGATCATGCCGCTGGCGCCGACGAGTGAGCCGGAGACAACGAGTACGGTGTTGCCGATGACGAATCCGGCGGCACTGGCTGCGATGCCGGAGTAGCTGTTTAGGAGGGATATGACGACGGGCATGTCTGCGCCGCCGACGGGGATGGTGAAGAGTACGCCGAGGAGCAGGGAGAGTCCGACTGCCACAAGAAAGGGGAGGTACATGTCGGCGGGGTTCAGGATGAAGGCGGTTCCACATCCGACGACGATGAATACGAGCAGGGTGTTGACGATTTGCTGGCCACCGTAGAGGATGGGTTTACCGTCCATTTTTTCGGACAGTTTGAGGTAGGCGATGATGCTGCCGGTGAAGGTGACGCCGCCGATGAATACTGCGGCGTAGATGGCGGTGATGGAAATGTAGTCATCGTTGGGAATGGCATCGGCCCAACCGGTCCTGCGGTTGTGGTATTCGGCCCACCCGACGAGCAGGCTGGCGAGTCCGCCGGTGCCGTTGAAGAGCGCGACGAATTCGGGCATGGAGGTCATGGGAACGCGTGCGGCGGCGATGCCTCCGATGAGCGCGCCGATGACGGCCCCGATGAGGATGTATTGCAGGGAGAGGCCCATACCTAAGACGGTGACGATGACGGCGATCAACATTCCAAGTGCGGAGACGCGGTTACCGTTGCGCGCGGTCTCGGCGTTGCCGAGCATTTTGATTCCGTAGATAAATAAAATGGCCGAGCCGATGTAGGCCAGCTGAATGAGGGTTTCTGAGGCTGTGCTTTCCACTATTTGTCTCCCGCTTTGGTCTTGAACATGGCCAGCATGCGGTCGGTGACGAGATAGCCGCCGACGACGTTGATGGTGGCGCAGGTGACCGCGAGGGTGCCGAGGATGATGGTGAGCGTTTCGTTTTGCGTGTTACCCGCGGCGATGAGCGCGCCGACGATGGTGATGCCGGAGATGGCGTTGGAGCCGGACATGAGCGGCGTGTGCAGCTGGGAGGGGACCTTGACGATCAGCTCGAAGCCCAGGAAAATCGCGAGGACGAATGTGAACAGGAGGAGTAATTGCATGATGTGAATCCTTTATAACGGGAACCGTTAGTTAGATGCGTAGAACGTTTAAGATCCGTAGTGTTCTTTGATCATGGTGGCCTGAATCTCGCCGTCTTGCGTGATGAGACAGCCTTCCATGATTTCGTCTTCGAGATTGAGTTTCATAACCTTTTCTTCGTCGTCCCAGAAATGGCTGATGAGCGCGACGAGATTGGCCGAATACATTTGGCTGGCGTTCTCGCAGGTGCGACCGGGCAGGTTAGCAAGGCCGATGATTCGCACGCCGTTGACTTCGATTTCTTCGTCGACTTTGGAGCCTTCCACGTTTCCGCCTGTTTCTACTGCGAGGTCAACGATAACGCTGCCGGGTTTCATGGACTTGACCATTGCTTCGGTGACGATTATCGGTGCCTTGCGACCGAAGAGCTGGGCGGTGGTGATGACGACATCGGATTTGGCGCAGACTTCCGCCATGGCTTCCTGCTGTTTCGCGCGTTGCTCGTCGGTGAGTGCTTTGGCGTAACCATCTTTGGTTTCACCCATCTCTCCGAGATCGACTTTCACGAATTTCGCACCGAGGGATTGGACTTGTTCTTCGACGACGGGGCGGGTGTCGAAGGCTTCCACGCGTGCGCCGAGACGTTTGGCCGTTGCGATGGCCTGTAATCCTGCAACACCGACGCCGATAATGAAGACACGCGATGGCGCGATGGTGCCAGCGGGCGTCATCATCATGGGGAATACTTTATCCAGACGTTCGGCACCGAGCATGACGGCGGTGTAACCCGCAAGGTTGGCCTGCGAACTCAACGCGTCCATTTTCTGGGCGAGTGTTGTACGCGGAATCATTTCCATGCTGATGGCGTTTACTTTTTGCTCAAGGAAAGCATCGATCAATTCGCGTTCGTTAAAGGGATCGAGAAAACTCACGTGAATACTGTTCGCTTTAAGAAGTTTTATCTCCGCGATCGACGGTTTGCGAAGACGAAGTACGATGTCGGCCTGTCCAAGCTCCGTGCCGCGGTCGGATGAGACGCTAACCCCGGCTTCTTCGTAGGCGGCGTCTTCGTGACGGGACGGTAGACCCATTCCGGATTCGATAATGACTTCCGCGCCGAGAGCCACCAGTTTTTTGGCGTCTTGAGGAATCAAGGGCACACGGTTTTCACCGGGCTGGGTTTCTTTTGGTACAAATATTCGCATGGACATTCCCTTCTGGGCGTTGCTCACGGTCAGTTCCGGTGCCTGCAACGGTACCACAGTTGGTAACGGATACAGGCAACCTGAAAAAGAGAATCGGCATTTTAGTTAAGGTGTAGACATATGTCAATAGAAAAGGTTAACTATTTAACGACTGTTGAAAATTCTGATACATAGAATAGGCAGTGTCTATACTAAAATTGTTGATTATAAAAGAAAAATCGTACACAAATCGGTCAAACCAAGTGATGATTGTATTGGTGTGATTGTAAGCATTCGTGTTGAGTGTGTCGACTAACTGCTTTTCTATCGACGTGATGCCCGCTCGTAGGCATCGAACGCTTTGCCAACCTGCGCAGATTCGGTGTCAGCGTCGTGAATCATCAGTCGATATTTCAGGGTTAACGATTCGTCTGGTTTTAAGGTGTGGGATCCTTCGTGGGGCCAGGCGGGGCCGATGATGCCGTAGTGCCGAATCATCCAGCCGTCGTGGGGATAGTCGGGGTTGTCCGGATGCTGGAAGACAGCGATGCCTTGAATCTTCTTTGATTCGGTATTGGTCCACAGCGTGTCCACCCACGGAGATTCCGCGTGCCAGGTGTCGCGCTTCTGAAGACCGTCGTCTGTGTTGAAGGTGAAGGGTTTCTGTGTGGCGTCAAGTCGAAATTTGAAGCCGCCGTAACCTTTGTCCGTCGCGCCCTGGATGGTGACGATTTCTTTGGTGACGTTGGTGAAGCGTAAGGTGAAGTCAATCGTGCGGACGCCGTCCTCAGAGGGATGCACGACGATGGTCACGTTTTCGCGCACGACGGGTTCTTCATCATCATAAAATTTCCAGGCGTTCTGCACTTCGAGCGTGGCCGTGTTGTTTTCGACTTTGAGCGTCTTCCATTTTTCGAATACCTGGCGCACGCCTTTCAACGTCCAGATGTCCATCGGCCGATCCCCGACCTTGCACTCCGGCCAGCTCCAGAATATACCGCGATGGTGATAGTGATCCGAAGGGAAGTCGTCCGTGATGTTCACGCCATGCGTATCGTAAACCGGATATACATAACTCGAACGCCAAAACGCGTCCGCGTCCAACCCCAGCGACTCCGGCGGGTCCACGCGGTCGTAGTTGTAGATGAATACCGGCTGGTCGTTCTCGAGAACGTTTACCTTGCCGCCGACGTCTTGGATGGTGAAGTCGGCGAAGGCGGGGACGGACAGGAGCAGGATGAACAACGAATGTGTGACTTTATGCATCAGACAACTCCGGCTAATATCACGAATCATTCGCTAAG
>JAYGCN010000320.1:0-14962 GCA_046583315.1 Candidatus Hydrogenedentota bacterium | reverse complement strand
CTTTCGAAATACGTGCCGTACATGGTGCCGATGGTGTTTGTTGTGGTCACACTTGTCCTGATCGTCGCATTTCGTGATGTGCAGGGCGTATTGTTGTCGCTACTCCCGGTTGTTACGGCGACCTCCATCACCTTTGGATTTTATTTCTGGTTGGGCCTGCAATTCAGCACCTTGACCGTCGTCGTCGTTCCCGTGATACTGGGGCTGGGTGTGGATGATGGTATCCACATTGTCGAGCGACTACGCCGTTATAAGTCCCCCACGCGTGAACAGCTACAAGAAGCCGTGGTGGGCGTGGGTCGTCCGATTTTCCTGACAACAACGACAACCTGTGTCTCGTTTTTGGCCTTGTTGTTCACAGATCACTCTGGCCTGGAGAGCATCGCAAACTTTATGCTGGTTGGCGTGCCGTTGTGCTTCTTGACATCAGTCACGATGGTACCCGCAGCGGCCACGCTCTTTATTGTTAAAGAGGACTAGCAGGTTTATTACCCGGTGGTTCGCTCCGCACTTGCGATGGCGTTGACGGATAACAGCAGGCTCGGGAACATATCGTCTGCGGCTTCAGTATCCTCGGATTCAACGAGCGCGCGCCACTTTTTGAGCAACACGATTTGATGTTCGTGCAATCGGCGCAATCCTTTGGCGCGCATCTCAAGCGTTTTCATCAAACGTGGACGCCGTTCTTCACGACTCCGCCCGAAAAAGGTGTTGATCACTTCCTGGGTACGTTTGTATTCGCCTGATATTACTGCGAAGACGCTGTCCCGAATCGATTCGTCTTCCACCATGCCGGCATAGGCTTCCATCATCTCCAGGTCAGCCGATGAATGACTGGTTTCGGCGTTGTAAAGGACATAGGGCAGAAACGGAAATGAGTCGATATTTTTTTGCAATAACGCGAAGCCCTCGGGATCTTCGGTGCTGAGCTTTTCCAATGCCGAGCCGATTCCGTACCAGCCGGTGAGATAGTACCGGGCCTGGGTCCAGCTAAAGACCCAGGGAATCGCACGCAAATCGGCCAGCGTTCGTTTGCCTGTGCGTCGTGCCGGGCGCGACCCGATAAAACTGCGTTCGAGCACGTCGATCGGTGTCGCAATGGACCAGAAATCCATGAATCCCGGGAAGTCCAGTAAGTCTTGATACGCATTGTGGCTAAAGGTGCTTAATTTTTCGCAGAGTGCAAACAATTTGTCTTCGTCTGGATTGCTTCGTTCGGATCGCGCGGCGGCGAGTGCTACACCGGCGGCATTCAGTTCCAGGTTGAATATCGCGGTGGGCAGGTTACCGAATTTTTGCGCGATGACTTCGCCTTGTTCGGTGATTCGGACGCCGCGTTTGAGAATACCGGTTGGCATCGCTTCCAGAAACCGGTGCGTGGGGCCAGCGCCGCGACTAAAGGTGCCGCCGCGTCCGTGGAAAAATACGATGTCCACATTGGATAATTGTCCGGCCGCGTGGAGTGCGCGTTGGGCCTTGTTGAGCCCCCATTGACTGGCGAAAATGCCACCGTCTTTATTGCTGTCGCTGTAGCCGACCATGACCTGTTGCGTGGGGCTGATTTCACTGTCGGGCGCATTTCGATTTTGGGTGATCGGGTGATCGAGAAAAGTGTTGAGTATTTCAGTGCCCGCAACAAGATCGTCCAGGGTTTCAAACAACGGCACGACCGCGATGCGGCAATGAATACCCCGCTCATCATGATAGAGCAGTCCCACTTCGCGAGCAAAAATATACACTGCCAGCAAGTCCGTAACGTCCTCGGTCATGCTTACAATAAATGAACCAATTCCGGTATCGCCATAATGCCGAATGTATCGGGCGATCACGCGGTAGCATTCAACCGTTGCTGTGGCTTCTGGCCCCAATTCGCTGCTCCTCGACGCGAGCGGTCGCAGATGCTGAAGTTCCTTGGTGAGAAACGCCATGCGCTTGTCATAATTCCAGGTCGTGTAGTCCCAGTCCTCGAAACCAGCACCCTGCAGCAACTGCGCGAGCGCCTTGGCGTGATGGGTACTGTTCTGTCGAATATCGAGACGTGCCATGTGAAAACCGAAGGTTTCCAGGTGTAAGAGGAACGGCTTTACTTCCGATTGAACCAGACGCCCCGCGCCGACGTCTTCAAGGGTTTCCTCCAGAATCGCTAACTGTGCTTTCATTTCGTCGGGGTTTGCGTATCCCCCCGGTTTATCGTCCCGCGTGAGGCCCATGCGTGTTTTGATAATCTCGACGTAGTTGCGCCAAGGTTCGTTCATGTGAATGTAGACTTCCGCACGATTCCGTGGATTGAGTGCCGCCATGTCTTCGTCGTAGGCAATGGTCAGTTTTTCCGGTGCGTCTTGAAAGAGATCGGATAGTGTCAAGTTTTGCAGCAAGCCATCCAGTAATTGGTCAAGCGCATCAATGGCCACGGAGCGTAAGTGACGCAAGGTGGATTCTGTGACTTCGGCGTTCACGAGTGAGTGCCCATCTCGATCGCCCCCCACCCAGTTTCCAAAGGTGATCATGGGACCGTCGGTGTTCGCGTTGAGGGTGTCTGGCGAAAGGCCCGCATCAATCCAGGCATCGTTCAGGCGTCGTTGCTGATGCCGGATTGCCTTGGGAAGAATCTGGCTTAGATGATCGGTGACGTGCTCCAGTTCGGACTGGATATCCGGTTTGCGCAGGTATATTTCACCGGTGCGCCACAAGCGTTCCAGAATCGTTTTCATCTGATCCTTGATCGCTTGACGTTCGCGGGGAGTCCATTTCGGATTGTCGAGTTCAACAAACTTGTCGTACAATTCGCGATGTTGTCGCAACACGACGGGGCGTTTGGCTTCAGTCGGATGCGCCGTCATCACGAGTTCGATATGAACGCGATTCAAAATTTGGGCGATTTCGTCTTCTGCTACACCCATCTCAACAAGTTTTTTGAGAGTATGGCCCCATAGGCCCGGCTCGTACAATAACCCGAAACGATTTTCACGGGCTCGTCGCGCCTGGGATGCGGCATTTTCCTCAACGAGATTGAGCAGGTGAAAGGAGATTGCCAACATCTGAACCTCTGAGGTGATCTGAGAGGTGGACATGGCTTCGGAAGGCGTTTCGGGGTGATCGAGTTCGCTGAGTGTTTTGGCCAATTCAGATTGGCCCACCTCGTCCAATACCTCGGCCAGGCAGTCATGCAGAAACTGCACGTCTCCATCGATTTTTTCGAACCACTCTCGCAGAATTTTCTGGTCTGCCATCGATTTTCCTTCTCGCTGTTATCAGGCGTCAACTTGACACACCATTCCCTCCAATGTTCGCGGAAGTGTATGGAGTATAGCTGAAATCGCAGCTCGCGATCTAGAAGGCGTAGGTGAGCCGAAGGGTCAGACTGTCGTCACGACGAAAGAAGTACGCGGGATCGTCAACATCGGCGTTGGTGACGAAGCGTCCCTCAACCTCAATTTTCCAGTTATTGCTGAGGCGCCGTTCTGCTTCTATCAACCCGAGAATCGTGTGTTCATGGAGATCGTAGATGAGCCCCGCCAATAGCGCCGTGCTGCTCTCATCGTTTAGGGCATAGCGCGCCGCGACGAAGAGATCGTTATCTGCCACGGTCAGCGGCGTGGACCCGTCGTCGTTTCGATCATCGTATTGGTATTCCATCAACAGCCCAAGGTCCGCATTGCTTTCGAAGATCTGATAAAGGGTATATTCGAATCCCCCGACGGCCGCGATATACGAATCGTTTTCTCCATCGCGGTAGAGGGATTCCAGTTTCCACAACCACGCCTCGCGCGTGTATTGCACATCGATTCCCGTCTGAAACATCAACTCGTAGTAGGGGCGCAGATGAATATCTCCCGACGGGGCTACTTCGCCTATGAGACGTGCTTCGCGATTGGTGCCGTAGAACGTTGAGAGCCCCAAATCCCAATTACCCAGCGAATGCGCCCAGCGTCCCGCGACATCGACGTGGTTTTCTTCGGCACCGGATTCGTATAACGTATCGTACTGTTCAATCTCGAAAGGGCCGCGACGTCGGGCATCATCTCCTGGAAAGGTACGCTCGCGAAAACCGGGCAACACGAAAAGGCTGTAGGTTCCTGTATTGGTAAGCCAGTTGACATTCACCATTTGTTGGCCCAGTTTGTCTTCGTTATCAATGTCTTCCACGCCGTCCGTCTGATTGATGACATCGACAAGATGTACCGATTCCGTCACGCCCCAGAATACGCGGCTAATTCCAATAGTGAGATCCCAACTGTCGGCGAGGTGGAGGTAGCTGGCTTCACGGATGTCGGCGTGCGTGCGGTGATTGTCGTGTGCATCCCAGCGTAGAAACGGCTCGAAGGTCGCGCGTTCGCTGCCCTCGTCCCATTCGTATACGATTTCCGGTTGAAACGATATTGACGGAGAAAACGTTGCGTCATCCTGACCCGCGTAGGCTGGATCTTCGGGAAACATGCGGAGTTCGAAGCCCAATTCTCCGGAGAAATCCCATTGCGCGGAAGCGGACTGATTAAGGGCGAATGCGCAGAGGAGTGTCGTAACGATACCGAATCGCGTCATCGGATATTTTTCAACCGCGCGGGGGTAAACGTGGACTCAGAAATATCGAAATCGAAATCATAGTTCTCGAAGGTGAGCACGGTGCTCTTGCCGGTCTGCTGATTTTCCATCGTCATCGTATGCGCACGCCAGAATTTATCCCTGTGCTGATTGTAGTCGCTGAACACGAGCGTTTTGAGTAGCGCATTCTTCCGATCGTAATATGCGATTTTGATTGGACGATATTCGGCCTTGTCAACCCACGTAATCTGCCGTGTGTACCCGCTGTTCTTGTAGACGGGATAGCGCTCGACCACGAAACAATCCTGGCCTTCTGCGGTCTCGTCCTTGATATATTTGTAGGTGTATTTTTCGACCTCTTGTGAGGATAAATCTTCGAAGGCGAATTCACTTCCCATGAAGGGGCCGGATTTGTTGGAGGAGGAGATGCGTTTGACGCGCTTCAGCGCAGGCAGGTACAACCACTGGTCATCCGGGTCGATAATTTTGGTGTGGGAGAGAAATGCCGTGCCATCCACATCGCGCGGCGACGAAAACACAGTCAGGCTTTTGTCTCCCAACCCCGGTTCGTTCGTCTCGAGGGTCTGCATACTCAATTCACGCGTGCTCGTCTGGCCGTGACGATTTTTGAGAAGCATCTTGAGATCGGTTGAGCTGTTTTTCCAGCCGATGTCGCGCGCGTCGACTTCCTTATAAATTGCAAGACCCTCTTCTTCGGCCGTCTCAGCCACAGCTGTCAGAGCACTCAATGCAGTAACAAAACTAAATGTCACCGTCCCGATGATTCGCTTCGCAATGTCCACAATTTTCTCCTCCAGTGACCACGATTCACAAAGGGTTGAGCCCTCTGATTCTAATTTTGTTCGGCTTCCGGCAAAGGCGCGCCCATATCGCGACGATCCAATATCAGCAGCAACGCTGGAAGCATAAAGAAATCCGCCACTAATGCGCAAACCACTGTCAGCGACGTAATGGCTCCCATGAACACCGTCACCCGGAATGAACTCAGCATCAATACCGCAAACCCACCCGCCACAATGAACGATGTGCTCAAAAGAGCCTGACCCACAGTGCTGAATGCATAACGCACTGCCTCCTCTGCACTCAGATGCAATTCCCGACGCGCCCGCGAATATTTGGAGAGAAAATGAACGGTGTCATCAACAATGATTCCGATGCTCAACCCGCCAACCACCGAAATAGCGAAGTCCGCCTTACCCACTACCAATGCCCATATCCCGAAGGCCGTCGCAGCCGGAACAATATTCGGAATAAGACTCAAGATGCCCATCGTCCAACTTCGCAACGATACAATCAGCACGATAGCAATCAACACGAACCCCAACGCCGTTCCGCGAATCATACCGTGAATATTTGTTCGCGTAATACTTTCAAACATGATCGGTGGACTCGTCGCGCCATCCGTCCGCAACCCTTCACCCTCTTCCTCAATCCACGTCTCCGCACGTTTACCCGCTCGCGCCAACTCTGCCAGAGATGTATTTCTGAAATTGACTGCGATACGTGTCGCACTCTTGTCCACATTTATCTGATCATTCAAATCCAGGCCGAAGGGCAATGACATCTCGTAAAGTAATAGATACTGCGCCGCAAGTTCACGACTCTCCGGTATCCGTCGATACGTCTCGTCATCTCCGTGCATATTCATATTGAGACGACTCGAAATATCCGCATACGATATCACCGAAGTAACACCCGGCTGCTCACGAAACCATTCCCCAAGATGACTCAGCGAAGCGAGATAACCAGGATCGTTTATCCCGCCTTCTTCACCAGAGTCGATCGACATAAACAAGCCGTAAAATCCCAGTTCATCATCATAAAAATCTGTCGCTGTCCGAAAGTCATACCTGTCGTTAAAATACTGGTGCGGAACATCGTCTATCTCCATCCTCGATATTGAAGCGATAAAAAATAAGATGCATCCGCCAACAACTGTTACCAGTTTCTTTCGATGTCGTATATTGAGCTCCGCAATACTACGCATCGCTCGCTGCCCCATATCCGAACGCTTCCCCGTCCGCACAGGAAGAATTGTGAGCATCGCCGGAAGAAACGTGATCGAAAGCAGCCAAGCGAGTCCGACGCCTGTAGCCGTGACGTTGCCCAGTTCCCTGAACGGTGGTGCATCGCTGAAATTCATCACCAGGAAACCGATAGCCGTCGTCAGACTCGTCAAAAATACTGGCTGCGCATTGATACGCATACTCTCTCGAATCGCCGATTGCTTATCAGAACCATTGTTCATCTCTTTGAACATCGTGAGCAAGATATGAATCGAATCCGCGACGGCAAGGGTCAGAATGACCACCGGTGCAACCAAATTCGCCGGGTTCAATCCGTAACCGTAATATCCCGATGCGCCCATTGCGCCCATTGCCGACAAAACGACGAGCGTCAGTGTCACCACAGTGCCCGTGATTGAATGCGTGAATATGTACAAGAAAATAATGAGCAATAAAAACATCGCCGGGAATACCGTTTTCCCATCCACCTCAGGAGACTCACCGAAAGCGTTCGATAACATTCCCGTACCCGTCAGCTCAAAACGCAGGTCCGGATACTTCGCCCGAATATCCTCCAGCAGGCCCCGTGAATGCGCAGCCGCAGTACGCACCGCTAAGGGATCAGCATCATCCAGATGAATACGGACCGTCACCACCGTCGTATCAAGATCCGAATTGATAATGCTTCCCGCGATCAATGGTTCTTCGGCAGCAACACGCATCGCGCGCGCAACAATCTCCGTATCTCCCTCCAACTCTTCCGGGACCAGATCTTCTACCAGCATGTCATCCTCGATCGCCCATGAATGCTGATGGTTCACCAACGAGTCCACGCGCGTCGAGAACGGAATTTTCCATCCCGCGTTCGTCAGTTCACGAACGGCCAAAAACGCCTTCTCATAAACAACCGTGCCTGATGGATTGTGAACAAGGAATTGATGCGTATCGATCTTGGTATACATCGCTTCCAGGTTGTCGAATGCAACAAGTTGGGGATTCTCAGGACTGAAAAATATTCGATAATTCTGTTCCAATCCCAAATGGCGTGCCCCCGTTGCCAGCGAAAGTATCGATCCAATCGATACCACCACCACGAACCATCGAAATCGAATAACCCAATCCGTAAAACGCATAACTGCAGAATCTGTACCCTTTGTCATATCTTATCCTTCTGCACGCCTTTTCCTTTTGCACGCGATGGCGCGGGTTCATGAAACGGAGGCGGCTCGAAACCCTCCGCAATTGCGGTCGCGTTCAGATTGTCGGCGACATCAGCGAGGCATACACCTTTGAGTTCACGCTCAAAACGATGCTCGGCTTCATCAAAAAACGATTCCATAAATCCTCCCACGTAGGTCGAGATAAGACATTCCGGATTGCCTTCATGGACCCCGAACAGCGAATCATGTTCCACCGCCTTGTAGATCTCGAGGCAGGTAATTTCGCGCGCGCCTTTGGCCACACGTGCCCCCCCTCGACTTCCCGCCGCAGTCTCGATGAGTCCAGCTTTGGACAATTTGCCAAGGAGCAGTCGAAGCGCGGCCTGATTCTTGTCGGCACGGTGCGCCATCCAGGCCGAACTCAAGAATATCGGCCCCTCACGCAGTTCCACCATAGCGAGCATGGTCATGAGGTGCATGGCAACGGGGAATCGTGTGCTGCGGGCACTGCGTTTTGATTGAATCATAATGTAATTGTAACAGTAACGATTACCGTTAGCAATAGCTCATTTCTGTTTATTTCATTGACTAGAACAATCCGATTCGGCCCGAAATACAATGGCGTAGTGCGAAAATAACCTGAAATACTTGAAACCCACAGAAAAATCGATTAGATTCAGGTTTTCGTATCCTGTGCGCAGTCGGTCTTGATCCGTTCGCAAATTAAAAGGAATCAATCCATGCAAAAGTTCTTCCCGATACTATTGGCGGCGGCGCTGGGCATGCCCTGTTCTGCAATGGCAAAGGAATATCTCTATATTCACAACACCAACAGCGGTGAGATTTCGAAGATTTCCATTCCCGAACATGAAGTGGTTGGTACCATCGACATCGGCCTCTATATGGATTTCATCACGAAATCGCCGGACAACAGAACTCTGTACGTGAATCGTATAAATGGCGACTTACCCGGTGCGCGGGTCGGCAGCATCGGCGTGGATGGCGAACTCATCGTGATCGACACGGCGACGGACGAGATTAAATGGCGCCTCGATCTGGATGGTATGCCCCACCACATGTCCGTATCAAACGACGGCAAATTCATCTACGTGCCCTATTACGATACCCGGTGGCTCGGGGTCGTGGACGTGGAGAAGCGCCAGATAGTCAAAAAGATTTTTATTGGTCACGGTGGGCACGGAACCAAACTATCGGCCGACGGCGAGCGTCTCTATGTCGGGTCCATGATGAACGATTTGTTTTCCGTAATCGATACGCGATCACTCAAAGTCGTCAATGCGTTCAATTTCCGCGACGGCGTTCGACCCTTCGCGTTTCCGAAAGACGAATCCGGCATTTATGTTCAGCAATCCTGACTCCACGGTTTCATCGTGGTTGATCCCAAAACGAAAAAACAGCGCACGGTGCATCTTCCCGATCTCGGCAAGGAAGTTCCCGTGCCGACCTCCTACCCACACAACGTGAACCATGGTATCGCGCTGAATCCTTCGGAAACTGAACTATGGGCGGTCGGCAGCGCACTCGGATTCGTCGCCGTTTATTCGCATCCAGAATTGAAGCATCTAAAGAATATTCCGATAAGCGACGACGGAGACTCGATTACTTTCAACGGATCCGGCCGATTCGCATACGTCTCCAATCGCAAAGGCAACGACCTTTCCGTCATTGATACAACGACCTATCAAGAGATTAAACGCATCCCCCTGGGCGACAAACCCCAGCGCATGGTTGTCATCAACCTGCCCGAGTGATACGCGCCTTGAACTCGTCAATGCGTCTCCATACAATGTTGTAAACTCTTCCCGTGACGGCCCGGTCGGGCTTAGAAAGGTACAAATGCTCAACCGTTACTCACTAATCCTGCTCATTTTCACGCTTCCAATCACCGCATCGGCGCAAAAGGTCGAGCTTATTCGGCATACGGTTTTGGCCGATAGCCACCCTCTCGCGTTGTGGGAGAAGAGTGCGGACGGTGCAACCGAAGCAATCCTGCTCATCCATGGGCGGACCTGGAGCGCGTTGCCGGACTACGATTTACAGGTTGAAGGTGAGGATTTGTCGCTGATGGATGGCCTGGTTCAGAAGGGATACGCGGTCTTTGCGCTCGACATGCGCGGGTACGGCGAGACCCCTCGAGATGCGACGGATTGGCTCACACCGAATCGGGCTGCGGACGACGTGGCGATCACGGCGGCATGGATAGCCGATCGTCGGAAGTGGCGCATCAAGCCGCACCTCTTCGGATGGTCAATGGGCTCAGGAATCTCGCAATTGTCCGTGCAGCGTCACCCGGAACACTATGCTTCCCTGACGCTCTTCGGCTACTGGCGCGATGTGGATGTAGAATTACCTGCCGACAAACCCGACCTCGTGCCGCAGCACAAACCCAATACCGCAGAAGCCGCTGCGAGCGATTTCATCACACCGGGTTCGATCAGTTTGAAGGCCATTGATGCCTATGTCACCGCCGCGCTCAACGCTGACCCTGTCCGGGCCGACGTCAAATCGAGGGGTCACTACAACGCGCTCGACGAATCGAAAATTACCATTCCCACGCTTGTCATCGCGGGCGAATTCGATCCGATCGCGCCTGCAAAATACCAGACGAAACTCCTCAACGCCCTCGGCACGGGACACAAGCAATACGTCTCCGTACCCGGTGGCGATCACGCCGCGTTCCTCGAAACACCCCGCGCCTACTTCATCCACGAACTCGTCGCGTTCTTGCAGGGTGTCAGTCTTTGAAGGAAATATCATTTTCCTCGGTTTATTACTCGAATCGTGTCCATTCCAACAAAATGATCTCCATTGAATAGATCCCCTTCGATTGTGATCCCGACATCATCCGGGCACAGATTCTGAATGAGAAGTTGATGATCAAATTTCACGGTTAAAACAGGTACTCCATCTTCATCACGATCACCAATCACGGGCGTAAAACCAGTATCGATTAACTGCTCGTAACTCGGACCACAGGAGGCACCTACCAATCCGGCGATACTGATCTACGTCGACGATCGGGACTCCATATTCTTCCTTCAGGAACGCGTGGGCCAACATCATAAGAGAAACCGCGTATACAAGTTTCGCACGATGCGCGACGACCATGTTACACGCGGAGGCCGCTGGTTGCGCGCCACGGGCATTGACGAAATTCCTGAACGTCCTGTTCGGCACCATGGGTGTCGTCGACCCCAGACCATTGACCGAGAACGACATCAATCATCTTGATTGGGACCAACCCCGATATTCCCGACGCTGGGATGTTCTGCCCGGCATTACGGGTCTCGCGCAACTTTATGGAGGCCACGGTGCCGAAAAATCATGCCAATGGATTAGGCAAAATTTACGCAGATACACCTTCATGCTTGATGTCCGGGTTGTGTTTCTTTCATTCGTCATCAATATCGTCGGGATAGCGCGTGTACAGGCATGGCTGCAGAAAGTTTGACATTATCTCTACTACTTCGGTAATTTCTCGTAGTGCCATACATCATTGGCATAATCAAGCAATGAAATGATTTCAATTATGCCACGTCCCAATGGAGGTTCTACAGAGCTTGCGATAGGGGAAACGGCCGGGGCTAAACGCGATAAATAACGACCTTCGAATTCGCCAAGTTGGATTTTGGCTATACGTGACAGCACTGATGAGCGTTGGTTGTTTCGCGATGCTGAGACTCAATTTCGCCGACTTCGATCTCTGGGGCAAAATGGCCATCGGTGCGTTGTGGCATCAAAACGGAAGCTTTCCCTATTACGACGTTTTTGCCTATACCGTCACGAACGCGCATTGGGTTGATCATGAATGGGGCTCGGGCGTTATGTTTTATTGGATTATGTTAACTGTGGGCAGCACAGGCTTGTTCGCACTACGTGTACTTTTGTATCTACTCACATTTTCTTGTATGGTCGCCGCATACCGCAGATTCGTGAGCCATCGTGGCGAAGAGTTCAGTACACGGTGTCAATTCTATTTTTTGCTCACCGGCATCCTGAGTTTTGACATCTTCGTAACTATCGCATTTAACAATACCCTGCGAAGCCAACAATTCACCTGCGTGTTCTATGCGCTTTTCCTTTGCCTGTTGGACGATGCCCGCATGCTTGATCGCTCCAGAATCATGTTCATTTTTCCGCCGCTGATGCTCATCTGGGTGAATCTGCACGGTGGATTTCTGTATGGCTTTGCGGCCATCGGCCTCTACACCGTCTGGGCGATCTTCGAAAAACGCTGGAACCATGCCCGTGCCCTGCTTATTACCCTGGGCCTATGCAGTGCCCTAACCTTTGTGAATCCCTATGGCCTTATCTTTCACGAGCAGATGGTTGCAGGCTGGCTACTTTCGCGTCCGGACATCATGGAATGGAAAAGCGTGGTCGATATGGGCGTGGACGATTTCTCCATCATCTTGAACGGTCTGCTCATCGTCGCCTGGATAGCCGTGTCGGGAAGAATTTGGATGTTAACGCGCAAAGGCTTCCCAGGGCATTTCTTACTCATCACCGCCACGGGATTGGAAGGCATCTTGCACATCAAGTTACTTCCGCTGGCGCTTATCACCATTTTGATCGTCGGATTACGTATCTCCTTCGCCCGGAACGATTCGGTGCCCGCACCGGGCGCCCCTGAAAGCACCTTTGCCAGGGCATCACAGAATGCCCTGTGCCTGTGGCTTCCAACAATCCTGATAATCGGGGGGGTAGTCGGGACAATTTTCTCTGTCGCGACATCGGGATATGGGACGCGGGTACGGATCCTTCAAAACAGAGACTCAATACACTATCCGGTTGCTGCCATGAAATACCTGCGCGATAACGGCATACAGGGAAATCTATGGTGCAATTTCAACCATGGACAATTTCTATTCTGGAACCTGTACCCCGACATGAAAATCTCCGTCGATGGACGCTACGAAGCGGTATATCCACTCGATGTGGTCAACAACAGCATTGACGTATATAAGGGTGAACTCAGCGGAGACACCATTTTGGACTTCTCGACAACCCACGTCCTTGCCTACCGGAATTTCTCTCTTAAAATGCAAGAGCAACTGGATGCCAATCCACTATGGGCCAAGATATACCGCGATGAACGCTATCTGATATATGCCAATACGACGGAAAATGCGGAAATCGAGATAACGGAATCAGCAACAGGAAACGACCCGACTCTGGACGACCTCTGGGGACATCAATCCCGGTTCAGAACGCAATAAATGACAACCTACTATAGTTAATTGACGGTGCCTAGCGCTACCTCGCAATTCGTTGTTTTAGTTTGAGGGCCACGAGTTCGGATTCGTGGAATTGTCCGCCGACGGCGACGACGACGTATTGATCGCCTTGGTACATGTAGGTCATGGGGGTGCCGCGCGGAGTTTTGCCGAGGCGGTGTTCCCAGAGTTGGCTGCCGTCTTCCTTACTAAAGGCACGGATGACGCCGTCGAGTCCGGTATTGAGCATGTTACTCGAATCCGGGTCGGGCTGATTCATGAAGAGTAGCGTTTTCGTGACGAAGCCTCCCCCGTTCGAGAGTCCACCGTTGGTCGCGGCACCGAGCGGCCCGAGATTCAGGTGTTTGATGGCTGGGTTGTCGGTCGGTCCTTGTCCGTGAGGCACCTGCCAGACAAACTCGCCCTTGTTGAGGTCGATGGCGGTGATGCGACCGTAGGGTGGTTTCATGAGTGGCAATCCCTCGACGCCCGGAACCATGAAGTCGCCGAAACCCAGGTTGTAACTGAACTCGGATCGTCCTTCAGTCTGTTCACGCAGTGCCAACGCCACAATCCAGGTCATGGAGGGAACGTACATGATTCCCGTTTCGGGATCGACGCATGCGCCCATCCAGTTGGCACCGCCAGCGGGACTGGGCAACATGAGTGTGCCTTTATTGGTATCGGAAACGACAGAGGGCGGCGTGTACAAGGGACCCATCTGATAATTTTTCACAATCTCCAACGCTTTGGCGCGCAATTCCGGTGTAAAGTCGATGAGGTCATCTTCGGTGACCCCCTGACGTTCAAAGGCTGGCGGCTTGGTCGGGAAGGGTTGGGTTGCGGCGGTCTTTTCGCCCGGCACGGTGGATTGCGGAACGGCGCGTTCTTCGATGGGCCAGACGGGTTTTCCGGTTACGCGATCGAATACGTAGGTGAAGCCTTGTTTGCTGACTTGTGCAACGGCTTTGATTTTTTTGCCATCGACAACAATATCGACCAGATTGGGTGCGGCGGGCGGATCGTAATCCCAGAGACCGTGATGGACCAACTGGAAATGCCACACGCGCTCACCGGTTTCGGCGTTTAAGCAAAGCAGACTTTCACCGAAGAGGTTATCACCATGACGAAATTCGCCGTACCAGTCGGATGTCGGCGTGCCGACAGGAAGATAAACATAACCGAGTTCTTCATCGACGCTGAGCATGGACCAGGCGTTCGTGTTGCCGGAGTATTTCCATGAGTCTTTCTCCCAGGTCTCGTTTCCGAATTCGTCTTGCTGCGGAATCGTGTGGAAGATCCACTTTTGCTTGCCTGTGCGCACATCGAATCCGCGAATGCTTCCCGGAGGCATGGCTTTACCGCTGGGACTGTCTGAGACGATGGAGCCGAGAATGATCGTGTCCCGACAGACGACCGGTGGCGCGTTGAAGCCGAGGCTGCGTTTCGCGAATTCCTTGCCGAGGCCCTCGCTCAAGTCCGTGATACCGCCGACACCGAACTTCGGATCGAGTTTACCTGTTTTCGCATCGACAGATACCAGTTGACGCCCACCGGTAGCAATGAGTATCCGTTCGATTTCACCGTCGGTCCAATATTCAACACCACGATGCTGGAATCCAGAGTTCGCTGGTCGACCATTCTTGTAACTCTCGGGGTCGAGAACCCAAATGACTTCTCCGGTACCGGGATTCATCGCGACCACTTGCGAGTACGACGTACTGAAGTACATTACGCCATCGACGACAATGGGAGTCGTCTTAAACGTACCTGCGCCACGTGCGCCGGTTTGCGCGTGAAGATCCTTGGCATTCCAGCGCCACACTTCGACGAGATCATTGACATTGTCCGCGTTGATCTGATCCAGAGGACTGTACTTAGAGCTCGCGCCATCGGCAGCGTAGTGAGCCCAGTCGCCTTCTGCGGCAAATGCCGAAGATGTGAGCGCAACGCATCCGATCACTAACATAGAAGCGATGCTGTTCATGAGCGGTAG
>JAYGCN010000228.1:0-2518 GCA_046583315.1 Candidatus Hydrogenedentota bacterium | reverse complement strand
CAGCGCTCTTCGTCAAAAAAGAGCTCAACATTCGCGGCTCACGCAATGCCACATATGAAAATTTCGAAGATGTCATCAGAACCTTGCGCGAGACGGATTTACCCATCGACAAAATCATCTCTAAAACCGTACCGCTCGCCGAAGCCCCCGCCGCCATCGACCATTGGGACAAAGAAGGCCGCGATCTCATAAAAATTCATGTGACTATCAATGACTAACTTGAAGGAACGCTAACCATGAAAACCAATATCACGAAAGTTTTGCCCATCATCGTCGTACTGTGTGCTACGACATTGAGTTCCCTCGCCGAACGCCCAAAAGGCGCACAAAAAAGTCCCTGGCACTACCTCCAGCAGATGATCGGAAAAAGTCTCGTCGAAATCGAATACAGCAGACCCGGCGTCAAGGGTCGCGAAGTGTGGTGCAAACTCGTTCCCTACGGCGAAGTCTGGCGTGCCGGAGCGAACGAACGCACCGTCATCAGCTTCGAAGACGACGTGCTCATCAACGGCGAAGCGTTACCCGCTGGCGACTACGCGCTGTTCGTTCTTCCCGAACAAGACGAATGGACCTTCATCTTCAATCGCGCCTTCATCGCCCATGGCTCCGACGGTTACGACGCGAAATCGGACGTACTCAGAGTTACTGCCAAACCCGAGGCCGCCGAACACGAGGAATGGATGCAGTTCGGCGTGACCGACTTCGAAGAAAACGCCGCAACCGTCTATCTCCATTTCGAAAAAATCCGCTGCGGATTCCGGGTTGAGCTTGCCAAGTAATCCCGATCCATACGACGCCATCATCATAGGAGGGGGCGCGGCAGGACTCATGTGTGCCCTGAAAATCGGCGAATCCGGCAAACGGGCCCTCCTGCTCGAACACAACGATTTCGTCGGCAAAAAAATCCGTATCTCAGGCGGCGGACGATGCAATTTCACAAACATCAACACCGAACCTTCCCGATTCATCTCCGAAAATCCACGTTTCTGTTACTCCGCCCTCTCTCGCTATACGCCCCACGATTTCATTTCCTTCGTCGAGAGCCACAAGATTGCCTATCACGAAAAGAAACTCGGCCAACTCTTCTGTGACGAATCCGCGCAACTCATCATCGACGCCCTCCGTCGCGATTGCAAAGCCGCTAAAGTCGAAATCCGAACTGGCTGCTCCGTTAGGTCCATTGAAAAGCACGATACCTTCAACGTCTCCAGCAATCTGGACACCGTCCAAGCCCCGGCCCTCGTCATCGCCACTGGCGGACTCTCTATTGCCAAACTCGGCGCATCCAGCTTCGGATACCGCATCGCAGAGCAGTTCGACATCCCCATCATCCCCACCCGACCCGGGCTCGTACCCCTCATCCTCAATGACGACGATCTGGAATCACTTTCCGATCTCTCAGGTACCTCCTTCAACGCAACCGTCTCCACCAACAAAACTACCTTCGAAGAAAACGTGCTCATCACCCATCGCGGTCTCAGCGGCCCCGCCATCCTGCAGATCTCCTCCTACCGTAACCACGACGCACCCATCGCCATTAACCTTTTCCCCGGACGCAAGCTCGTAGAGGAACTTTTCCAACTGAAATCCGACGAGCCCCGACTGCTCCCCAAAGATTTCCTCGCGCGACAAGTCACCACCCGATTCGCCCAACGCCTCTCCGATCAAAACGACTGGTCCAAACCCCTCGGCGAGATGACAGATAAAAAAGTCCGGACCATGGCCGAAAAACTTCAACGCTGGACCCTGCCCATTGCCGCGACGCAGGGATATTCCAAAGCAGAAGTCACCTGCGGGGGGGTAGACACCCGTGCACTCTCCCCGAAAACCATAGAATGCAAAAGCGTGCCCGGACTCTACTTCATCGGAGAAGTCGTCGACGTCACCGGCTGGCTCGGCGGCTACAACTTCCAATGGGCCTGGTCCTCAGCCTACGCCGCAGCAAGTAGTATCGCTCCCAATTGAGGATACGAAGTATCCGTCGGTCTTTCTTTTGCTTCTTTATCTTCCCAGAAAGAAAAGAAGAGCGGTTAAGGCGTTTCCAAGTTCTTCGCGATAGCCGCCTTCAAATCAATCACATACATCCCGTTGCGTCCCGGAACATTGTCGCCTTTGATCGGCAAGGCTTCGACTTCAGTCCCAATCGGTGCCGCAAGTTTCCCCAGATGATCAATCGCGTTCAACGCCGACGTGGCGACCTGCACGTGGTACTCGCCCACATTTGACAGTTCCAGGAGGGCTTTCAAAGCACGTGCCTGCTGCCGTTCACTACCATATTCGGCGAGCAATTCTGCCGACGCAATGCGCACAGCCGTGGATTCATCATCCAGCATCGCTTCCAGAATGTTCAACTTCACATTCGGATCAAGGATACGTTTACGTGAATACAACTTGAACGCACTGTTAGGTTCCTCCCCTTCGACCAGCTCTTCCGGCGGAAATTCAACGTTCGCCGTAGTCCGCGTAAGGATTCTCTTCAACGCCCAATAACGAACCACCGGATGCGCGTTATCGAGCT
>JAYGCN010000227.1:0-11995 GCA_046583315.1 Candidatus Hydrogenedentota bacterium | reverse complement strand
ATAATTCGATACGCCGACTGAACGAACTTTTCCTTTATCGATGACTCGCTGAAGCCCATCCGCAGTATCGTCCGCCCGTGTCAGCCAATCGGGGCGATGGACGAGTAGCACATCGATCATATCGATTTGAAGCTCACGCAGCGAACGGTCAACACAGGCTTCGATATACTCGGAAGACGCGTTATAGTGTTTTACCCCGACCTCCGGCAACGCGTCGCAGGGACACAGAATTCCACATTTGGTCACGATTTCCATTTGGTCCCGAAGTTCGGGTGACTCCGCGAGTGCCGCTCCGAAATATCCTTCGCAAGTGTAGATACCGTAAATATCCGCGTGGTCGAAGGTGGTAATTCCGGATTCCAGGCAGGCGTCAATTTTCGCACGAACGACTGCTGTGGAGGTACCCTTCGGATCATCGCCGAGTCGCCATACGCCGTAGGCGATCGCTGAGACTTCGGGTCCGTCGGGTGAAAGTTGGAATCGACGCATAGTTCTATTTCCTCGGTAGGGTTGTCAGCGGCGTTTCCGGATTCGGAATATTGCGCCCCTGGATTTCGTTCAGTTTGCATGTATTGAGACGTGGAAGGACGTACTTGGCGAAGAGGTCGCACTCTTCGTGATGGGGATACCCTGAAAGGACAAAGGCGCGAATGCCCATATCCACATAGCGCATTAGTTTCGCATACACTTGATCCGGATCGCCAACAATTGCCGATGCGCAGCCACTTCTTGCACGACCGATTCCACTCCAGATCAGGTCTTCGATATAGTCGTCATCGGATTGGGATCGCAGGGCATCCTGACGCTGAACTCCGGCACTCTGATTATCCTGCGCGCGTGCCTTGATGGCTTCGCCGACATCCGGGTCTAGTCGAGACATCAAGTGCTGTGCTGCGTCACGGGCTTCGGCTTCGGTTTCTCGAACGATGACGTGGATGCGCAGTCCGTAGTCGAGGGTCCGACCAGACGTTTTAGCCAGTGCGCCCACGCGGTGCATCGATTCGCTCAATTGGTTTTCGGTTTCCGGCCACATCAAGAACACGTCGCAATGATCCGCGCACAACTTCATCGCGTCCGGGGAAATTCCTCCGAAGTAAAGCAGCGGCCCCCCATTTTGCTGGTAGGGCTTCGCTGGGTCGGTCCAATCGAGATCGATGGTGTAGAAGTCCCCCCGATAATGAACTTCCTCCTGCGTCCAACACTGTTTCATGATTTCCAAGGCTTCGCGAGCCCTCTGGTATCTTTCCGCCGAATCCAGCCGCTCTCCGGGAAGATCTGAACTGATGATATTCACCGTAAGGCGCCCTTTAAGGAGGTGATCGAGCGTGCTCAAGTGTCGCGCAAGCATCGGAGGGTGGACCTCGGCCATTCGGACGGCGACCAGTTGATTAACCTGGCTGGTCTGGATTCCCGCGGCGGCGGCGAAGGGTATCGGCTCCTGACCAACCTGCCAGCTCGAGGGGAGCAGGATGTTCTGATATCCCAATTCGTCGGCGTGCTTGACCAAACTGCTGCAATGATCGAAACTTGATCTGAGATCTCCGTCGGGGACACCTAAAAATTCATAGTCGTCACTGCACAGTGCCGAAAACCAGGCGACCTCGACTGCCGGATCCGTTGTTCGTATTTCGGGTCTTCCGGGTACAGCATCACTCATTCGTTTCTATCTCCTTCGTGCCTTCTATTGCTGCGACTGCGGCATCAACCTTTTCGAGCCAGTGAGTGCCGAATTGTCTTGTGTACCAATCATAAACCGGTCGTGCTGCCTCGACGAACAGGGCTTTCTCCTCTGGTGTCGGCCGATAAATTTTTCCGCCAGCTGCTTCGAACTCAGCTATTGCGGAAGCCAAACGTTCTTTCGGAACGCGCATCGTCACTTCCTGAAGCGCGACAAATCCTTCCTTGACTACGGACTGCATTTCCGCTGAAAGCTCGCCGAAGGTATCGTCATTCATCAGCCACAGGGCACTCATGTAGGCATGTCCATCCATAGTCACAAATTTAATGTGTTCTTCAAAACCCATTCCGACGATATCAGTCAATCCATTTTTCGAGCCATCCACCGTGCCGGTAGCCAGCGCGATATACAGTTCGGGCCAGGGGATCGGGGTCGGGGATGCCCCTAACGCCCGGGTAAGCTCGATCTGAATCGGTGAACTAATGGTTCGCAGCTTAAGCCCTTTCAGATCACTGGGTGTGCGCACTTCTCTCTTCGTGTTCGCGATATTACGCCAGCCGCCGGTATTGCCAATTGTCATCAGTCGCAATCCGGTTTTCTTCAATATTGCCTCGCGCAGATCGTCGACCAGAGGACCACGGTAAAGTCGTTCAAGCGTCTCGTCATCCGGAAACAGATAGGGAAGATCAAGGAATTGAATTTCCGGGTAGAAATTGGCGAGTCCCCCGAGTGTACTCATGAACACATCCATGACGCCGCCCTGTAGCGCAAGCAGACACTCGGTCGGACTGCCGCACAATTGGCCGCCTGTGAAAATCACTACTTCGATAGCGCCATCAGATTCATTCTCGACGATCTCTTTGAACGCTAGTGCCCCGACGTAATCTTCGTCATTGGTATTGGCGAGACTTACGATGCGAATCGTATGTTCCGCGGCGTAGGTTTTGTGTGAACCGGCCAGTATCGCGATCGCGATCAATATTCCTAAGAGTCGCATGCTATCTCCTACATGAAACCGAGTAATCGCGGCAATGTGAGCGACAACGCAGGTACAAAGGTTACGACAAATATGATCGTTATTTCCACGGCGAGAAATGGCAGCATTTCTCTTGCAATATCCTCGACACGCTCATCGGTCAATCCGGCCGCAACGAAGAGTATAAGACCCATCGGAGGCGTGGCGAGTCCGACCGTGACGTTGATACACATGATGATCGCAAAGTGCAGGGGATGTACATCCAATCCGATAAATATCGGGCCGAGAATCGGGCCGAGTATTAGAATGGCTGGTCCTGCATCCAGAAACATCCCGACCACCAGCAACAGAATATTCACGAGAAACAGCAGCATCAACGGGTTTTCGCTGATGCTCAGGAAGGCCTCCGTAATGCGTTGAGGTGCACCCGTTAGCGCGAGTACCGAAGCAAATGAGACGGCTGCGCCGACCAGGAGTAGAATTACGCCAGAGGTTATACTGGCTTGTTTCAATACGCCTATCAGGTCTGGAAACGAAAGCGTGCGCATGACGAATAAGACGAGGAACAGCGCGTATCCAACCGCGATTGCGGCAGCCTCGGTCGGCGTAAAAATCCCCAGTAATATCCCGCCCAGCATGATTACCGGTGTCAACAGCGGGAAGAAACCCTTTTTGATTGCGTCACCGCGCTCGCCCCAAGTGGCTGCTTCACTGGCCACTGGAAAATTTCGAACACGTGCGAGGTAGGCGGTCAGCACCATGAGACTCAGCCCCAGTACGATCCCTGGAATGATCCCGGCGGCAAATAATCCGGCAACCGAGACGTCCATCATGAAGGCGTACATAATCATGATGCCGCTCGGAGGAATGATGGGTCCGATGACCGATGACGCGGCGGTTACTGCTGCGGCGAAACGTTTTGTATATCCGTTGCGTTCCATCGCAGGAATCAGTACAGAACCCACGGCGGAGGTGTCGGCTACCGCCGATCCTGATAATCCGGCAAAGAGGATGGAAGTCGCGATATTGGCCTGGGCGAGTCCGCCGCGAAAATGGCCCAGAAACGATTGGGATATATTTACGAGCCGTTCAGTGATGCCACCACGATTCATGAGTTCTCCTGCCAAGACGAAGAAGGGCAGTGCCATGAGCGGGAAGCTATCAATTCCGTAATACAGGCGTAGCATGAGTTGCGTCATCACTTCCGATTCCCCTCTCCATACCGCTTCGCCTGTTGGTCCAGCCAATAGCGCGAAAGCGACGGGCATGCCCAATGCGAGAAGAAGGATGAAGAGAATGAGAAAGACGAGTGTCAAGACGCGTCTCTTTTCGGAGGGACGGGGCCATCGGATTCCAGAGCGACCAATACATGTTCAATAGCCACACTGATCAGCATGACGAAGGCAGCCGGCATGACCACGAACACGAGCCCCATAGATAGATTGACCGAACTCGCGCGAATCACGCTTCCGCGCATGACCATCCACAGACTCTCCCGAAAAAATACGATGAATAACATCAGAAGGAGCAGATGAATCCCGACATCAATTTTACGTTGCACACGAAGTGGAAATCTGGAAACCCACGATTCCAGCCGAACGAATAGTCCATTCCGATAGGCATAGGGAGCCGCCAGAAAGGTCATCCAAACCATCAAAATTCGGGAGATTTCTTCTGGCCATGCCAGAGGCGAACTGAAGACATACCGGGCGACAACCTGCAAGAGAATGACAACTACCATCGCAGCGAGACAGGTTACGGTACCGAACACGCATACGCGTAGAGCAGCATCATTGACACGCCCAAATATCCCTTTGATCCGCATGATCATCAAAACCTTTCCAAAGCAAAAATAATTCCGTACACCTCAAAGCCAACGAAGTGCCTATAGTACCATGTGTCCGCAGGGTCAATTTATTCGCCTCAGATACGGACTCCGGAATTTGTTGTCGAATTGCGATAGATTTGTACTGACGATTTCGAAGGGTTAACATTTCCTATAACACTTTTCAGAATTCAGTGTCATTTTATGGCACTTCGTGGCGTTCTGTTACGCTTCAAGTTTGAAGGTAAGTTGTTCGTCTGGCAGTGATGGGCTGTCTCTGGCGTTTCGTGACATTTCTATTTACTGGTCTACGGACCAGGAGGTCGGGACTTCGAATCCCTCCCGGTACGCCATCTAAATCCCTTTGGGCCAACAGCTTAGCGATGTGCTGTTGGTCTTTTTTGTATCAGGCATCGGTTGATTCCCATCGAATTTCGACATTTTGCCAAAACCTGTGTCACCTCTCGAGCTACCCTGTGGACATTCCCGATCCCTGTTCAGTAGGATAATTGCCTGATTGTATTCATTAAGCACCACAAGGAGATCGGAAATGGCAGGGTTACGGCGTACAGGAATATTCTGGGTTTTACTCGTTCTGATGAGTCAGTGGCAATCGGTCAGTCTCGCACAGGATTTCACGAAGGAGCAGGCCGCGGAAGGTCGAAAAGCCTATCGCGAACATTGCGTTACCTGTCACGGCCCGAAACTGGAAGGAGTTCATCTCTCGCCAGCACTCACGGGTGAACGATTTGACATGATGTGGCGCGCCAAGTCAGCCGATATACTCGCGTTTCATATTCACCGAATGCCTCCCGAGCCCGCCGAGACTTCGGGCAAGTTGGGCGACGAAATCTATACCAACCTCGAAGCCTTTATTCTGATGTCCAATGGCTTTCCCGCCGGCGACAAGTCGTTGCCATCGGATCTGGGTGCACAACGCAAAGTAAAAATTCCAGGGCTTCCGGGTGTCAATTATGATCCCGATACGCCGGTTACGCCTACGGCAGAACAAAAACAATTGCTGGCCAATCTCTCCCCGGTCACGAACGATCTGCTCGTCAAAGACTCCCCCGACGACTGGTTGCAATGGGGAGGCGGTTACGACGGGACAAGCTATAGTTCACTCGACATCATTAACAAGGATAACATCGGTAGCTTGACCCCCGCATGGCGCGCGCGTATACGCAGCGGCACAAGCATGACGGTGCCGCTGGTTCATGAGGGCGTCATGTACGTACACACCTTCCCGGACACCGTACTCGCAATGGACGCTTCAAACGGTCAGGTCCTGTGGCGCTATCAGCGCAAAGAAGTCAAACGCTCCACGACGAAAACAGGCATCGCCTTGCACGGTAATAAAGTACTGGTACCCACCTCGGATCAACATGTGGTCGCGTTGAACGCCAAGACCGGCGAAGTGATCTGGGACCACACCCTCAAAGCAGACACACCGAAAGGCAGCCGTGGCGGTGGCTATTCACTGCGCAGTGCGCCGATGGTTGTCGGAAACACCGTTATCCAGGGCGTTACGGCGAGTTTCGTCCCCAAAGGCGGATTTCTCTTCGCATTGAACCTCGACACCGGTGAAGAAATGTGGCGCTTCAACACCATCGCGCGACCCGGTGAACCTGGAGGCAATACCTGGAATGATGTTCCGCTGGAAAAACGCAGCGGCGGATCCGTCTGGCACCAATACACCTACGATCCAGAATTGAATCTGATTTACCTCGGTGTGGCGCCCACCTACGATACCGGCCCGCTGGTGCATTCGGTCAATAAGGAAGGCATCAGCAGTGAGGCGCTGTTCACGAATTGCACGGTCGCCCTTGATGGCGACACCGGAAAACTCGTATGGCATTATCAGCACATGGTGAATGACCAATGGGATCTCGACTGGGCATTCGAACGCCAGATCGTGAACTTGAAGGTCGACGGCAAGGACAGAAAAGTTGTCATGAACATGGGTAAGATGGCCTTGCTCGATGCGCTCGATGCCGCTACGGGAGAATATCTCTTTTCGATCGATGCCGAGACGCAAAACGTAGTCACTGACGTTGACCCCGAGACCGGCACGAAAACCATTGATCCTGGAAAGTGGCCCGATCCCGATCGCCCGTGCGATGTTTGCCCCAATGCTGCAGGCGGCAGAAGCTGGCCCCCAACGGCGTACAGCCCTCAGACTAAATTCGTGTATGTGCCTATCATGGAATGGTGCATGCGCCTGGGTAAATCGGGCATGCAACTGCTCACCTCGGGTGTCGGCATCACAACCATTGAACACCCGGACGCCGACGACGGAATGCTGGCGCGTCTCCAGGCGATGGACGTGAAGAATCACACCTTGGCGTGGGAGCATAATCAAGTCGCGCCCATATCGACGGGAATACTGGCCACCGGTGGCGGATTGATTTTTGCTGGAGATATCGAGCCCTCGCTCAAAGCCTTCGACGATGCGACCGGCAAACTGCTGTGGCAGGCCAAACTCGACGATCTTCCCTCTTCGAGTCTCATCACCTACCGTATCGGCGAGAAACAATACGTGGCGGTGGTCGTGGGCATATCGAACATCCATATCGGCTCGCTTGTGGGGCCATACCGGGCCATCGCGCCAAATGCACCTGCGTCTCCCAAAGCAGGAGCCGCCATCTGGGTATTCGCGATATAGCTGGATTGGCTAACGACAGATTTCAAAGCCGACAGCCTGGGCAACCGGGCTGTCGGCCTTTTCGTTTCATGCGCAGGAATTATTCGAATATTTCGAGTCGGACGGTTTCACCGATTGCAGGCACGGGCATCGGCTCGTAATCGAAACCATTTATGCGATACCACAGGTACGATGGATCGTCCAACGATTTTTCGAAGCGGCAGGCCAGTTCTGAGGGCCAACCGCCCTCCGACAATTGTGTGACCTCGACCATCATGCCCGTCAAGGTATGCGTGTCGCCCGGCGCAAAGGGTTTTTCTTCGGTACGGAACAGTGACCAGGGATACCCGCCCTCAGGCCGCACGGTGACAGTAAGTTCGTCGACACGCGTAATGTCCATGGGAACTGCAGCCATAGTCGGGAGCGCAAAACTTCGCAGGTACTTCGGCGTCGGCTGACCTTCCAGGCCTCGAATGATATAAAGGTAGGAACCGACCGGGTAATTCGCCCCGTTCGCCAATATAAGTGTTTTATCGACGATACTTTCGTCAGATAGAAGCGAAACCCGTACGTTGCGATCAATATTGCCCATCATAAACCCCAATGCAACGATGGTCAACGGTAGCAGAATCGGCGCGATCACGAGATGGATGGCAACCAACGCGTATCGAATCGGGGCAAGCAATTTGCGCGGCACTATTCTGTTGGCATCAACATAATCACCGGACTTCAGCGCGACGAGCAGCTGAGCAAGGAGCCCCATCGCGCCCAATCCTGGAAACAGCAGCAACCGGTCCTGAGGAGAAGCGGCCGCGAGTGGCACGGTCGCCAGACACATGCCCAGACACCAGAACCGTGCAACGCGATTACGTTTTAGCAGCGGGTAAAGTATGGTCGCGAGCATCAGCATAACCGTCCACGCCGAGATCGTCATCACGTTGCGCAACCAGGGCGGCGCAAAAAGCAAAATGTCCACCGGTGCGAAAACCCATTGTCCCTGAAGCAGGATCGGGATGCGATACAGCGCTGTTTTCGCAAACTGCAACGGCGCACCCAGTGGATCAATGTATCCGCCCGAAGCTTCCGCGCCAAAATCGAGCGAGACATATACCATGCGCCAAAGTATCGTGACTACCATATAGGGAACGAGTGTGATTAGTCGACGAATAGCTTTTCCGTTGTCCAGGAAAAAAGCATAGGCCACAAGATAACCGAAAATGGCCACAGTACTCTCTTTAGCGAAAAGTGAGGCCCCATATAACGTAACGCCAAGGGCCGCCGCCCACAGATTTCGATTCTCTCGCCAACGATGATGCATCATAAGCGCAAGCAGGCACAGCGTCATGGCGATCAGCGCGTTACGATTCGCAATCCACCCGGCAGGCCACGCGTGCGCATCATCAATGGCGAATAAAATAGCGGCAAGCCCTGCCACCATGCCCGCACCCATAATTTTCCGATAATAGAATCCTGCCGATGCAACCATAAGCGTAAACCACAACAAATTATGGACGTGCATCATGAACGAGCTATCCGGCCAGAGCACATAATCCACCCAATGCGTCGCGACAGCCAGAGGTCACCAGAAACTGACGCGCAGATCGGGATTTGTCATCCACGGATAAATTCCAAGGTCGACCATTTCGTGCATACGTTCAGGATCACCATCGGCGAAAGTAAATAAATCTGTGAAGGGTTCGCCAAACAGTCCATCGAGTGGCTCCGGCTGCAGAAACACGGCACGCTGCATATAATCGTCAGCCATAAATCCCAGTCCAAGGGATGGCAGTGTCAAAAGCAGGGCAATCGCGATGGCTACCCACGGGAGACTGGCTGATTTCAGGACTTCATCGATCCTGGGTCTTCGCACTGGGGCTGCCTCCCAAATCAGATATCGGTTCAAGACTGAATCGCGACGACGTAACCTATTATTGGCGAGGCACACCTAAGGATGCAATTTTTTATCGATATCGATTTCGCCTGTCTCCAGAGGAACTTGCAGTTTTGATCAGTGATGCGAAGTCGGTGACCTATTCCACACGACCTCCGCGAACGGATCCGCCATTCTCGGCGTTGCCCCTGTCGACAATGATCCCGGTAAGTTTTCCCGTGGTCGGTTCGATGTCTCCGGAAAAATCATAGATCTGACCGACGACATTTACGACGGCTTCAAAGCGTCCACCCTCCCAAGACAACTCCGTGATAGTCGCCTCAAGAAACGTCCCATTCGCATTGAGGTGAAGCACGCCGGTATCCGATGCCGTTGGAAGATAGGACACCGTGTATTGCACGCTGTCGTCGGCCTCGTCGTATACATTCGTATAATAGACCTCACCGGGATACCGTTCAGCCAGGTTTTGGGCGTACACTTCAAACAATTCGCTCGCGGATGGCGGGCTGATCCCGTCTTTTACCACGTAGTCAATGAATCCGATCATCATCTCGTCGTAGGACTCGTTGCCGAAGGTCACATCCTTGGTCGGATCAGGATTGTTGGGATTGTCGGCAGAATTGTCCCAATGAGCAATGCAGTCGATACGCGTTCCTTTGGGCACGAACAGCGGCTCTTCGAGTTCATACGACGTCCGCCAGTTAAAGTCATACTTACTGACACTCAGCAATTTTTCCTTGCGTCCGTCCGGAAAACGCGCGGTGTAATTAAAGTCTTTCCCACGGTAGTGCAAGTGCGGCAACAGGTTGATCACGTAACTGTCTTGAAGAAAGGTATAGGTCGCGCGCGCGGCGAAGTTTGGATTGCCGGCCGGTATCTTGAAATTCGGGTTTTGCACCCAGAGGTTAACCAGTTCTTTTTCAACCTTATTGTCCTCGGCAAAGTAGAGACCAATCGATGTTTGATCCGTCTGCGCCGTGTCGATCGGGTGGTAGTGCATATCCGCGACGAGACTGCTTCCAGCGGTTAGCAGACGCCCCGTGTTGTCGGGAAATCGCATCGGCTCCATACCTGCTGCCCATGCGCCGACCCAGCCGCGCTGCTGATCGGCGTTTCCCTGCTGCCAAATAATAACGTGGTGCGCTACCTTGCGGTTGCTCGGCTGCACTTCAACCGATTGAAGCCAAGTGTCTTCTGTCAATCCCGTAGATGCTTCCAGATCATAAAATTGATCGGGACCGCCCGCGTCAAGATCAACCTCGTCGAATGTGATGACCAGATCCGGCTCACCCAGACGCCAGCCATCATCGTCAAACGTGGGTGCCGTGGGTAAATCTTCCGGCTTACCCTGCTTGGCACCCTTATTCACCCAGTTGACAATCGTGTCTCTTTCGTCGTCGCTGAGTCGACGTTCATTCGAAAAATGGCCGATCCCCTCATCGGCGTGCCAGGGCGGCATCACACCACTCTCGACCGCCTTGAGAATCGACTTCGCCCAGGGCCGCACTTCTTTATAGGTAATCAGCGACATCGGCGTAATATCACCCGCCCGATGGCAATTGACGCAATTCTTATAGAATATCGGTGCGACATGTTCATTAAAGGTCGGTTTTTTCGGGGCCGCAGCAGACGCAACATTCGTCGTAGCTATACACGCCACCGTAGTCAAGGTCAAGGCAAGAGCACGCATGAATTTCCTCCAAATTTAGTCATCATTTACAAAATACGAGGATATGACTGGCCCAGCAAGCAAATGGTTGCGCGGTCAGTTGAAATTCACTGTCGCTAGACGAATTTACCCCAATATTCCCCAATCATTGTGATGATCTGGTCTGGTTCATTATAATGAAGCCTGTTTATTCGTTGCATGAGGTGCGATTCCACGCTACTCCTCTAATTCCCCAATGCTATTGCACAGGGCAGGTCTATGTCATCAGTCGAGCGAACATCCAAACAAGAACTCCTCGAGAACATCCTCGCGGGATTAACCGTGAGTTTTGTGGCGATCAGTCTGGGCGCGGCTTTTGGGCTGTTGTCGGGACGCGGCGCGTTTGCAGGCATGATTTCGGCGGGATTGATTGCCACGGTGACTGCTCTGCTCGGTGGCACACGGGTTCAATGCTCGGGACCAACGGGTCCGATGACTGCGGTGACCGCGGTTCTAGTGGCGAAGGCCTACGAACGGTTTTCGACTGAATTGCCCGACGTTTCGCCGGACCACGCCGTGAACATCACAATCATGATGATGGCCGCGCTTATCCTTGTATTTGCCGTATTGCGTCTGGGTAAATTCGCTGCTTATGTGCCCAACGTAGTCGTGTCAGGATTCATGAACGGCATCGCGATTATCATCTGGGTGGATCAGTTCAAGAAACTATTTGGCTGGGGTGGGCAGACGCGATTCGAAGGTTCGTATACTCAGAACATTCTGTTGTTCGCGGGAAGCTTGGTCATCATCTTCACGATTCCTAAATTCACGCGTCGTTTCCTTCCAAAATTCCAAAGTCTGCTTTCGGCAACGATTCTGACACTCATCATCGCAACGGCGATAGCCTATGTGCTCGGCCTGGATGTGGAACGCGTACAGTTGACGTCCAGCCTGAAGAGCCCCGGGGATTTTAGCGATCTCGTTGCCGCGCACTGGCCAACAAATTGGTCTAGTGAAGTGCTGCGATTTGCGTTTCCCTTTGCCTTGCAACTTGCGTTTCTCGCGTATCTTGACACCTTGCTCACATCGTTGGTTGTGGACAAGATGACCGGCGAATCCACCAAACCGAACAAGGAACTCGTCGCACAAGGTGTCGCGGGCGGACTCGTCGCGTTGGTTGGCGGCATTCCGGGTGCGCAGGCCACGATTCGCTCCGTATTGATCGTCAACGAGCGGGCAACGATGCGTTTGGCGGGGGTATTGGTGGGAGTGTTCGCGCTGGTGGAAATGGTTTTATTTCAGGACACCATCAACCTGATTCCGCAGGCGGTGT
>JAYGCN010000215.1:0-3872 GCA_046583315.1 Candidatus Hydrogenedentota bacterium | reverse complement strand
CAAGTCGAAGTGATCGTGGTTCGTTGATGCGCAACGTTATCGTAAGGGGTTGTGAATGATTCGGCGGTATATCTTTTCTACGGATCACAAAATGATCGGCATCCAATACGGGCTGGCGGCATCCTTTTTCATGCTCACCGGTTTCACGCTGATGCTGATCATGCGTTGGCAATTGGCGTATCCGGGTGAGGTGAACCCGACACTCTCGTGGATCAGTGATGACAATCCGTTCATGCCGGGCGGCCGGATTGGGCCGGATTTCTATAACTCGCTGGGCGCGATGCACGGCACGATTATGGTGTTTCTGGCAGTGGTGCCGATGCTGGTGGGGGCATTCGGAAATTACATTGTGCCGTTGCAGATCGGCGCGCGGGACATGGCGTTTCCGCGACTTAACTCGCTCAGCTTCGGGCTGTATTTCATCGGTGGCTGTGTGATGTTGTTCAGTTTTTTGTTGCCCGATGGTCCTCCGAATTCGGGCTGGACTTCGTATCCGCCGCTGTCGATATTTGCCACTGAAGGACAGACATTCTGGTTGATTGGCATGGCATTTCTCGTGAATTCTTCGCTCCTGGGCTCGATCAATATGATCGTCACGATCATCCAGTTGCGTGCGCCGGGCATGTCGTTTTTTCGCATGCCGTTTTTCGTGTGGACGCAATTGGTTGCCGCATTTTTGTTGTTGTTGGCATTTCCACCACTCGAAGCGGCGGCGGTATTTCAGTTGTCGGATCGATTGCTGGATACCAGTTTTTTCTTGCCGTCGGGACTCGTGTTGACCGAGCAGATTGTTGAACGGAGCGGGGGAGGCAGCCCGCTTTTGTGGCAGCATCTATTCTGGTTTCTCGCGCATCCTGAAGTGTATGTGCTGGTGCTGCCGGCGATGGGTATCGTAACGGAGGTGATCACGAACAATACGCGTCGTCCGCTCTGGGGCTACAAAGTCATGGCAATGTCGACGGTATTTCTTGGCTTTTTCTCGTGCATGATTTGGGCGCATCACATGTATCTGACTGGCATGGGAACGACCATAAACGGGATTTTCGAGATCACGACAATGACTGTGTCGATCCCGTCGCTGATTATTATGACTTCGCTGGTGGCCACACTATGGGGTGCGTCGATCCGTTTTACGGTGCCGATGCTTTTCGCGCTGGCGTTTTTGCCGATGTTTGGTATTGGGGGATTCACGGGACTGCCGCTTGCGTTGGCCACGAGCGACGTTCACCTGCATGATACCTATTATGTGATCGGCCATTTTCACTATTTGGTTGCGCCGGGAACGATTTTCGCCCTGTTTGCAGGCGTCTATTACTGGTTCCCAAAATTCACGGGACGCCAGATGAATACGGTACTTGGGCACCTTCATTTCTGGCCGTCGCTGATTTTTATGAACGCCATTTTCTTTTCCATGCTCATTATGGGATTGGCGGACGTGTCGCGGCGGCTATACGACGGGGGATTGGAGTACGCCCATGCCCAGGATGTGTTGTTTCTCCATAAGGTGATGACGCATTCTGCATTTGCGTTGAGTATCGTTCAGTTGTTCTTTATCATTAATATTTTCTGGTCGCTCAAGAAGGGCGCGAAGGTGGATGGCAATCCCTGGAATGCGACGACGTTGGAATGGCAGACGACTTCGCCTCCGGCTGAAGGAAACTTTGCTTTTGATCCTGAAGTCACACGCGGGCCTTACGAATACAGCGTGCCCGGTGAAGAAGATGATTACTCACCCCAGGCGATTCCGGCAAGCGAGGCTCTCTGATGAATTGGCTCGGTCTTCCTGCACAGGCTTCCGAACACGCGGCGCGCATGGATTCGTTTTTGGTGCTTGTGCATCTCGTGATTATTGCCGGGTTCATGTTCTGGACGACGTGGTTTTGTTGGGCGCTCGTGAAATTCCGTGTGAAGAAAAATCCCAAGGCGGATTATCACGGCATCAAGAGCAAGTTGCCGTATGTCCCGGTTGCGTTTATGGTGGCGGCGGATTTTGCATTGCTTTTCGGACTGTCTATACCATTTTGGCATGATGAGATTAACGCGGTGCCGAAACCGGGTGAGGATGTGACGGAACTGCGTGTCATCGCACAACAGTTCCAGTGGAATTTCCATTACCCTGGTCCGGACGGTATTTTCGGGCGTACGGACAACAGATTGATCGATGGACAACTTAATTTTATTGGTCTGGATAGCGACGATCCGAATAGCGAGGACGATGTCGTGATGCTGGGCCGGATGCATCTTCCGGTGAACAAGGAAGTGCTGATTCACCTGAGTTCGAAGGATATGGTCCATAGCATGAACCTGCCGGAGTTTCGGATTAAACACGATGCCATTCCGGGCATGCGGATTCCGGTTTACTTTAAGCCCACGATGACGACGGCGGAATTTCGCGAACTGACGGGTAATCCGGAGCGGGATTTTGAAATCGCGTGTGCGCAGCTGTGCGGCAACCTTCATTTCACCATGCGCGGGTTCATTACCGTGGAATCGCAAGAGGAATTCGACGCGTGGTATCAGGCCGAGCTTGAACTAAAAGCCGAAGCGGCTGAAGACGATTGGTTCTTTGACGAGTAGGCATGAAAAAGGCCGTACCCCGAGGGGTACGGCCTTGATTTACTGCTAATGAATCCCGCGGTTTATTCGGGGTGTTTCCCGAAGAAGGGGATTTTGAAGTCTTCGCCGCCGTCGATTTTTCCCTTGATGGTTCCTTTGGCCTCGTCAATGCTACCTTCCAGCTGCATCGCACCGAAGCCTGGAATCTCGGCATCTATGGTGAAATCGTTACCGACCCACGACACTTCGTTGATGTTAATCTCGCGAAGGTCACCCATCATGGAGATGTGCCATTGGGCATCAGAGCTGCCGACGGGCAGATACAAGACCGATGGAAATTGTCCTGCGACCTTGATGGAGTAGGAATCATCTTTATCGAGTCCTTCAGTAATTTTGGCGAGGAGTTCGGTTGGATCTGGAGGGCGAATACCGTCATCTACGATGTAGTCGACGAAGCCAATCATCATTTCATCGAAGGATTCGTCGCCGTCGGTCACGCGCGCTGTCGGGTCGGGATTGTAGGGATTATTTTCGGAGTTGTCGTAGATGGCGTTGACATCGATACGCGTGCCTGCGGGCATGGCAATGGGTTCTTCGAGCGAGTATACCGTTTGCCAGGCGAAGTTGTAGTCAGGTACGTGGAGGAGTGTTTCGCTGGTACCGTCCGGATAGTTCGCTGTGTAGGTAAACTGGCGACCGCGGTAGTGCATGTGGGGTAAAAACGCCAGAATATGGCTGTCTTGCTTAAAGGTATAGGATGAGTTCATGCGGTAATCGGATTCACCGGGCGCGATGTCGATACCCTGTTGGGCAATCCACAAGTTGATAACTTCCTTTTCGATGGAGGCCGGATCGTCGGCGAAGTGCAGTCCGACGGAGAGCGTGTCTTTTTGAGGAGTCTCGGCGGGGTGATAGTGCATATCCGCGACAATCTTGGCATCTTTCTTGAGCGTGCGTCCAGTGCCTTCATTGAAGACCATGGGGTCGGTTCCTGCGGCCCATGCGCCTATCCAACCGCTCGGGGATTGACCTTTGCCCGGTTCCATCTGGAACAGAATGACATGGTGGGCAACGAGTGGGTTGCTGGGTTTCATTTCAACGGAAGTCAACCATTGATCTTCGGTGAGCCCTGGATCGGCATAGAGGTCAAAGAACTGATCGGGGCCACCGCCTGGTAATGAGACTTCTTTGTAGCTGACTACCAGATCCGGTTCACCCAACGCCCAATCACCCGCTTTGAGTGTAGGCATTGCGGGTAGGTCAGAAGCGTCTCCGCGGGGTGTGCCGGAGTTGACCCAGTCGGTGATGGTGTCGAT
>JAYGCN010000172.1:0-2196 GCA_046583315.1 Candidatus Hydrogenedentota bacterium | reverse complement strand
GCTAGCTTTACAAAGGAGCTCCGGGCACTGGAGGTGCAAATCGCAGCACATGAGCCGCAATCCGTTCCCCTCCGCGACGAGGCTGCGCCCGCCCATGCATCGAACACTGTGCCCAAGAAGCGGCACCAGCAGGGGACCCCGCCACCGGTCGTCGAGCAGCATGTGCATGAGGAATTTGATGCGCTCATCAAACGATTCGAATTGCTGCATTTCGAAGCACAAGGTCATTTCTTGCACGGCGATCCTTCTCGCGAAATTATCAAACTCGCCGACGAACTTGAAGCGGAGTACATCGTGATGGCTACACACGGGCGAACCGGATTCGACCAATGGGTATTCGGGTCCACCTGCGAAAAAGTTGTAAGACTGTCTCACGTCCCCGTGCTCACCGTGCGTCCGCCGGAGGATCATTGGACGCTTGAAGATCTGTCTGTATCGTTCAAGCGTGTGTTGTGTCCGCTGGACTTTTCAGATTTTTCGAAGGCCGGTCTCGAAACCGCGCGCGCGTTGTGCAAGCGATTTGAGGGGACGCTGGTATTGGCGCATGCGGTGGATACGCGCTTGGAGTACCCCGTGCTGGAACCGGGAGTTGTTGCAGTGACCGATTCGCATTTTGAACGCGATGCTCAGGAGTATATGGAGAAGCTGTCCGAATCACTCGACGATGTGTTCTGCGAGATTCGTGTGGTCTCCGGGAATCCTCATACGGCGCTGGTCAATCTGATTAAATCCGACGACATCGATTTGGTCGTCATGACGACGCACGGGCATCGCGGTCTTTTTCACATGCTACTTGGAAGTCTAGCTGAACGCATTGTGAAACGTTCGCCGAGTCCGGTTTTGACGATTCATCCGGACAAGGATACGAAGCGCAAGCAGACCCTGAGCCAGGTGAGTTAGCCCGAATCCCCTTACCGATTTTCTTTCCTGCTGCGGGTGCTATAAGTGCGCAAGTGTCATGAACACTTATGTTCATAATGTGTTCCGTGACACTTTTCCCTTTTTGCCCACGATCACACGATATCCCTGTGAATATGGACTATTGCGTCCATTTCGTGCGTCCCAAGAATTGGCACAAGACCTGCTTATATAACACCACGAACGAACAATTTCCAAAAACTAGTGAAAACGCGGAGTCGGACAATGAAAATAAAACTTCTAATTATGACACTCGTAATCGGAGTGGCCCTGTCGCTGGGCGTGATGCAGGCAAATGCCGGTAGTCAAGGTGAAAAGGGGATCGTCATTGGCGATGCCATTGAACTGTCTACCGTGGGCATGAAGGGCCTTAGTGCCGACGTGATAGACGAAATGAAAAGTCGCGCGGGTCAGGGATTTCCGGTAGGCATCATCGAAGAAGAAACCGGCGTACTTTGGATCTGCACATACCGCAGTAGTGCTCCGGCATCCGGAATTCAGCCCGCCAACGAAGCACTGGCTGAATACATCGGCACCAAAGTTGTTGTGCAAGGTCTCAAGTACCAGAACTCCGGCGTGAACGTCATTCGATTTTCGAATGTGAGTGAATACTAATCGGTAATATTGCGTTACCGCGAAAGACCAGTTTAATCCGTTAAGGCTTGTGTGTTTCGGTGGACCCCTAGTGGATGAAACGCACGTCGCCTGGATTACCATTGCGCCGATGTGACCCTTCGTGGGAATCAGCTGGCGCATGGAGGGAAGCGGGGTCACACTCGGCTCGGGGCCCCGCTTTCCACTACTTAATAGCCTGAGCCTGAAACTGCCTTCTCACCGTGGGCTTCCGATTGGATGTCCTCCCATATCCGATTTGGGGCCCGCGGACTGTTTTAACCTCTGAAAAACCATTGACGCCCGAGGTGCATCCAGGGCGCAGACGCTGAACCATATCGAGCCATCTAGCGCACACGGAATAGTGGGAATCGAGCGCCATCGGGTGTTCCGATTCACCAGTAACTATATAAAGGAGTATCGAAATGAGCGAACTATTTGAACAAATCGGTGGACGTACCGCAGTGAACGCTGCAGTAGACGTGTTCTACGGTTGCGTCCTGGAAGATGATCGGATCAAGCATTTCTTTGATGCGGTGGATATGAAAAAACAGAGAAATAAACAGCGTGCATTTCTTACGATGGCATTCGGCGGTCCGAATAATTACACGGGTCTCGATATGCGCAAAGGACACGCCCATTTGGTCGAAAAAGGGCTCAATGACA
>JAYGCN010000089.1:0-2535 GCA_046583315.1 Candidatus Hydrogenedentota bacterium | reverse complement strand
GTGGTAATCAGTGGCAGAATGTTTCCGTCGCTGTCAAAGCCGTTTATGTCCATCTTCGACTTTGGATATTGTTTGCCTGCAAGAGACTCGCCGTATTCAGCACGACCTTCACGTCCAATCGTCCAACTGACGCCTGCAGCAGCCATGAGATCGCCTTCGTAGGTGGCATCAATGAAGACTTTGGCGGTGAATGTACCTTTGCTGGTGTAAACAGTGGAGATACGCGATCCTTCTTTCTTCACCGATTTGAGGTAACGATTCGTCAATACTCGGACCTTGGCCTCATCAAGCATTTGTTTCGTCACGCGTGCAGCCACATGGGGTTCGTAAGTCCAAATGGCGTGATCTTTGACGCTCACCTTATAGGGCAACTCAATCCCCCGAGATGTGTAATCCTGCTCAATACGCGTGTGCCATTCATCGAATAGACCCATCACCGTGCTACGGTCGCATTGGTTTGAATCACTGTGACTCAGGCCACCTGTGTTTACAGCACCGATGTGGTCCGTCGGCTCCAACAGGATAACTGAGGCCCCCTCCCGCGCGGCTGCCATGGCGGCACAGTATCCGCCGGGTGTTGCGCCGTAGACGATGACGTCCGTTATCGTATCAGCCTGAGCCTGGTAGTTAGAGGTTAAAAACAGCGCTACGAAGAATAGTAATCGAACATAAGATTGACAGAATGATGTTGGAATGAATCGCAACTTGGAAATCCTTTTCGTTGGGTTTAGCCGCGTATCCAGCGGCGATCTGACCTAAAACAGCTCATCTATGGGTTATGAATTAAATATCGTCCATTCCGTTTCTTATAGGGTTTCATCGCCCGAATTGGATGTCGGCAAAATCGAGGATAGCGGCCCAGTAGTCCTGGTTGAGGGTGTGTTTGGTGTCGAGGCGAAATTGCATGATAGTGCTGGCATTTTCTCTGGTGATTTTGTCGGTTTCACCGTTGACCATGCCTTCACCGACGATGCCTTTGGCGCCGAGAAATTCGTAGACGGGGCTGGCTGCCTGGATAGCGCGGAGGGACGCAGGGTAGTTAGCCCAGCCATCTTTGAGACCACCGGTATCCAGTAAGGGGCGGGGTGCCACAAGGGCCATCACGAGGTGCTGGTCAAAGGGTAACTGGTATTCGTTGTCATTGAATTGGGTGAAATTATCGTTGAACCAGTGGGGGAAATTAGTGTTGATACGCTTGACCGTTTCCTGATCGGAATCGCGCGAGATGGCATCGCCGCCTGTACCGGATTGATGGGGCACGACGAGTGCAATACGCTCGTCAAGGGCGGTCGCGAGAAGGACAGTCTTGCCGCGACGGGAGTGCCCTATGACCGCAATCTGCTCAGGGTTAATATCAGGGTCGGTCACGAGGTAATCTACAGCACGGTGAAAGCCCCAGGCCCATGCGCGAATGGTGCCCCATTGCGCACCGAGTTCATGGGGGAGTTTGTATTGGGCATGAATCCCGTCGGTAAAATCGTGCTTGTCGAGGTCGATGTCGGACTCATGAAAATTGGCGAGGGCATAGCCGCGACTGATGAGGTAGTCCACGCACCAGAAGTTTTCTTTGGCACCTGGATCGCCGTAGTCAGGCTTGCTACAACTTTTATGATAGGAGATACCGTCCAGTTTTTCGATACCTGCTTCTTCGAGGATGGTGTGATTGCCGCATTTATTGATGCCGAGGAAGACGGGGGCCGGACCTTTGCGTTCGTTGGGCACAAAGAGGGAGAGACGCATTTTGGGTGCGTCTTCCGGCAAACCCTTGAATCGAATCTCGATCTCTTTGTAGGTCGCTTTACCGCCGAGAATATTGGGATCTTCGGCCAATACGGATACCTCAATACCGGGCGCGTCGGGCGCGAAGCCGTACATGTAGTGCTGAATGAGATTCTTCAGTTCGGGGCGACGGATGGAATACCACTCGTCAGGGGTTGTGATCTTTTTTCCGTCGAAGGTAGTAAAGGGATCGTGAAGCCCCTTTTCTATAGGGAGGTCTTCGACCTTGGGAAATTCGGGTACTTGTGCCGAACTATTGGTCAAAGTAAGTACTCCCATACTTAATAAAAGGGTTGTAATCCAGTATTTCATTTTAGTGTGCTCCGTTTAACCAGTGTCTACCGATTTAATGCTCGCCTAAAAGTGTAGTACAACACTTCGATAATTGCACATTATAATTATTCGAGATTGTCGAAATCTTCGTAGCGGCATTGATGGCATGGGCTTGCATCATATCAATTCGGGCTAGACAAACCCTCGACTTCAGCTTTGTGGGTTCGAATCCGTCATCGCCCACCGAACTTCTACGACCTTTATCCAATCAAAAAGACTTGCATTCTCACTCATTATTGAACCTCTTTAATTGCTAGCAGCTTCACACCATTCGATGGCGTTTGTTAGAAGTTTTTGGAAGGCGTCGGTTTCCCACGGCCCTTTGAATGTTAGAGGGGTTACTCCTCCTGCGGCTACACTCTCGTCGACGTAAATTTGTACGTTGGTTTCAGGCGTGTGGCAGTGTCCCAAGGCGTAATAGAT